>JBKJQC010001284.1:0-6198 GCA_046593995.1 Polyangiales bacterium | reverse complement strand
GTGGGAATGGACGGCCGACTGGTACGCGGGTCTCGGCAACGCCACCACCTCGGCGACGCAGGACGCGACGAGCTACCAGGGCGACGGAACGTGGAACATCACGTCGTCGGCGTACGGTGGCGGCGCCGCTCCCGCTCTCGGTCTCCCGTCGGCGGCGCTCCGTGGTGGCGGCTGGAGCCATGGAACCATCTCCGGGCGCTTCACCCTGTCCCTGTACGACGCGCCCTCGTACTGGGGCTCGGACGCCGGGTTTCGGTGCCTTCTCCCGCGGTGAATTCGTGTATCTGGCTTAGATCGCGGCGTAGAGGAGCGTGCATGAGAACGATCAAAGTCGCCGCGGTGCTGTCGATCCTCGGCGCGTGCGCTGCGGCATGCACGGGCGACGAGAAGAGCGGCATCGAGCCCCCGACCGACACGGGCACCGCGGCCGAGACGTCGGCGGGCGACACCGCGGCGACGGACGACACCGGCAGGCCGACCGACACGGGCACCGCGATGGACACGGCGACCCCCGACACCGCCATCGTGTCCGACAGCGGCGGTCCTGACGCGACCGTCTCGGACTCGGGCGCGGCAGACACCGCCGTTGGCCCCGACACTTCGGTGACCGACACCGGCACGCCTGACACCGCCGGCCTGCCGCCCTGCATCCTCGACAACGTCGCGACGAAGCTCGACGACTGCAGGCTGCTCTGAGCGCGCGTCGCCCCCCCGACGCGCTCGTCCTCACCAAAACGTCTTTGCCGTTTCCGATTCAGAGCCTTCCATGAAAATCCAGATCAACGTCGACCTCACCGTCCCCCGCTGGCTGAAGAACACCGTCCTCGCAGGCGTGGGCCTCGGCGTCGTCGCGGGCCTTGGCCTCGGCGTGCGCGCGTACGCCGAGCCCGTGCCGACGGTGCCCGCGTCGTTCGCGAGCGGCGAGACGCTCACCGCTGCGAAGCTGAATGCGAGCTTCGCCGCGGTCGCAGCCCTCGTGAACCAAGCGAACGATCCCGCGTGCGCGATCGGCTACACGCAGGACACGACGGTGACGACGTTCACGCTCTGCAAGAAGGGCAGCGACGAGGTCGTCAAGGTCGGGACGGGCGGCGCGGCCTTCTGGATCGATCGCTACGAAGCGAGCGTGTGGGCGGCCGCGGGTGGCGGCGGAGCGCAGTACGGCATCGCCTCCGACACCGAGTATCCGACGAGCTTCCCGAAGAACGGCGAATACTCGACACCGCTCTACGCGGCGTCGAAGACCGGCGTGCGACCGTCCGCCTTCCTCACGTGGTACCAGGCTGCAGCGGCGTGCCAGGGCGGCGGCAAGCGCCTCCCGACCGACCAGGAGTGGCTGCTCGCCGCGCGCAAGACGCCAGATCCCGGCGCGCACCCGGGCACCGGTGGCGTCTGCGTCACGTCCGCGGCCGGCCCGCGGAACACCGGCGGCGGGACTGCGTGTCGCAGCGCCGCGGGCGCCGAGGACATGATCGGCAACGTGTGGGAATGGACGGCCGACTGGTACGCGGGTCTCGGCAACGCCACCACCTCGGCGACGCAGGACGCGACGATCTACCAGGGCGACGGGACGTGGAACATCACGTCGTCGGCGTACGGTGGCACCAGTCCCATTCTCGGTCTCCCGTCGGTGGCGATCCGTGGTGGCGCCTGGTTCTATGGAACCATCTCCGGGCGCTTCGCCCTGAACCTGGACAACGCGCCCTCGAGCACGTCCAACGTCGTCGGGTTTCGGTGCCTTCTCCCGCGGTGAATTCGTGCCACCGACACGGGCACCGCGATGGATACAGCGTCGCGACCCGCCTTAATAGCACAATCCAATTACATGTTTGCTGTGTGCAAACGAGAATGCATATTGGAGACTGCCCCCGGTGGGAGCTCGGAGGCGACTCGTGGCGTACTCAAGCCCCAGGACATCTTCATCGCTCTGAAACTCGTGGCTCGACCTGGGCCGTGGCAGATGAGGCCGCTAGGTCAGTCGCTTCGGCTCTCGGCGTCCGAGGTCAGCCACGGGCTGAAGCGGTTGAAGGCTTCAAAACTCTTCAACGCATCCGAGTGGCGTGTGATTCGTCCGACGCTGTTCGAGTTCATCGCGTTCGGGCTTCCCTACGCCTTCCCCGCGCAGTTGGGATCCCCTGACACTGGAATGCCCACGGCTTTCAGCGCCAGTCCTCTGGTCGAGAGACTCGTCGGCGGCGACGTCGTCGCCATCTGGAAGTCGAAGCACGGAAAGGTTCGAGGCCGCACGGTCGAGCCGTTGTGGCGCGGCGCGCCCGATGCCGCGGCGGAGGATGCCGTGCTGCACGAGTACCTGGCGCTCGTCGACGCGCTGCGGGTAGGACGCGCGCGCGAGCGTGCGCTCGCGAAGGACGAGCTGAAGCGGCGACTACTCCAGTGATCGGCACGAGAACAGCGGTCGAGAGCATTGCAGCCGTGGCTCGCGCACTCGGACCGGATCTGCTGCTGATCGACGCATTCCGTGACTCGATCCTGGGGCATCTCGCGGGACATGACGACGACGCGAGTGCCCTGCTCGCGTGGATCGGCGGCCTGGTCGAGGACTCGTAGCCACCCGCTCGGGCCCCGGGCTGGGCCCGCTCCGCGCGCGTTCGATGCGGCCGCGCTCCCCCTGCCCTCCCCTCCTCGGAGTAGGCTCGCCGGATGGCCACGCTCAAGCAACGGCAGCAGATCCTGCGACTGCTCAAGGAGGCGCGCCGCCTCGCGGATCAGTACGGCATCCCCTTCAAGGACCTCGCCGAGCTCGCCGGCGTCGACGAGACGAAGCGCGACGCCCGGTGGGATCCCTTCCTCGCAGCCGCGCCGAAGAAAGACTGAGCGGCCGGGGAACCGCAGGACCGAGCGAAGGCGGGCCGCGGGGTGAGCACAAAAGACCGCGATTGGTATGCGTGGCGCGCCGGCGGGGGCGGACGGTACCATCCCTCGCATGTTGCGTTTCAGCCAGAACCCGCAAGAAGCCGACAAGCAGATGCGGGCCGTGATCTTCTACCTCACGACCTTCGGGTACATCGACGGCGACTTCGACGCCTCCGAGAAGACGTTCGTCCGCGATTACATCGGCAAGCTCGTGCAAGGGCGCGTGTTCGATGCCGTCGAAGAGAGTGAGCAGGATCTGCGGAAGGAGCTGGTCGGCAAGTACACGACGCACTTCCTCGAGGTGTTCGAGAGCATCGACCGCCAGGTGCGCGAGCTCTTCACGGAGTCGGTCGCCGAGGGGGAGAACCAGACCGACTTCGTCCACGCGAAGCTGAAGCTGCGCTGCTTCGAGATCTTCAAGAGCTTCGAGAAGGAAGATCAGGACCAGCTGCTCGACACGGTCGACGAGCTGATCCAGGCCGATGGCACGGTGCACCCCGCGGAGGAGAAGTTCCGGAGCGAGCTCGCGACGCTCTTGGTCGACGACCCCGGCTTCGAGCTCGAAGAGGACGAGCAGCCGAGCCGCCCGCACATCATGGCGGATCTGGTGTCGCTCGTGCCGAACATGGAGAACCACCCGTTCTTCGGCAAGCTCGAGACACACTACTCGGGCGATCCGACGCGCCTCGCGTCGCAGGTGAACGCCGATCGCGCGCTCCTCGACAAGGTGATGGGGATCTGGGACGAGCAGCGGAAGACGGGCAACGGCAAGCTCGCCGGTCACAAGCAGGTCACCGACTTCGCCGAGCAGGACCCGTTCCTCGACGACCACGTCTACGTGCACCCGGTGAAGCCCGGCGTGGACTACGAGCTCACCGTCCTCGGCGATCTCCACGGCTGCTACTCGGTGCTGAAGGCCGCCATCATGCAGGCCGACTTCTTCGCCAAGGTGAACGCGTACCACGAGGATCCGGCGAACAACCCGAAGCCGCTCCTGGTGCTCCTCGGCGACTACATCGATCGCGGCATGTTCAGCTACCAGGGCGTGCTGCGCACCGTCCTGCAGATCTTCGCGACGGTCCCCGACCACGTGATCGTGCTGCGCGGCAACCACGAGTACTACGTGCAGGTGCAAGGGAACATCTACGGCGGCGTGAAGCCGGCGGAGGCGATCAACACCCTCAAGCCGCACCTCTCGATCGAGGTGTTCCAGCACTACTCGCGCTGCTTCGAGGCGATGCCGAGCTCGCTCTTGTTCGACAAGATGCTCTTCGTGCACGCCGGGATCCCCCGCGAGTCGCTCATGAAGGAGCGCTGGAAGGATCTCTCGACGCTCAACGATCCGGACATCCGCTTCCAGATGATGTGGTCCGATCCGAGCGAGGCGGACGTCATCCCCGCCGCCCTGCAAGAGACGTCGGCGCGCTTCCCGTTCGGTCGGCTGCAGAGCCAGGCGTTCCTCCGCCGCATCGGCTGCCACACGCTCGTCCGCGGCCACGAGAAGGTGAACGAGGGCTTCAAGCGGACCTACGACGATCCGGAGCAGCTGCTGATCACGCTCTTCTCCGCCGGCGGCGCGAAGAACGACGATCTCCCCGCGGAGAGCGGCTACCGCAGCGTCAACCCGATGGCGATGACCGTCCGCATGAAGGACGGCGTGAGCAACATCACGCCCTGGCGCGTCGACTACGAGCGCTACAACGACGGCGAGAAGAACGCCTTTTTCAAGTTCGCGCCGGAGATCCAACACAAGGTCGACTGAGCGTCACCGCCGACCGTGCGCGCGGAGCTCCTCGAGCTCGTCACGCAGTCGCGCGATCTCGGCCTCGGCGCGTGCGCGTTCGGCCTCTGCCCTCGCGCACTCCTCGCGCGCGGTCGGTACGAGCTCGTCCCCGCGCGGATCGATCGCGAGACGCGCGCGCATCTCCGTCCCGTCACCGACGGCGCGGAGGAAGCACCCGAGCACGTCGCTGCGCACGCGATCGCCGTGGGTCTCCTCGACGAAGCGAAACCCCGCGGGGCCGCGGCGGTACACCGTCCACCGGTGTCTCCGCTTGCTTGCGGGCGTCGCCTCGGGGTCGAACAGGATCAGCTCCTGCGTGCCGATGTGACCGTGGAGCGCAGGCGCGTCCTCGTAGTCCTTCAACACGTCGCCCGAGACGACTTCGAGGGCGAACGCCGGGCCCGCATCGAGCTCCCACAGCTTCCACGAGCTGACGACCCGCTCTTGCGGAACCCCTTCGAGCACGTAGACATCCGGTGCCAGTCGTTGCGTCGGATCGCCTTCCACGTAGTACATGAACGTGTCGGCGCCGGCGTGCGCGACGCGTCCCTGCGCGCGAAGCCACGCTTCGACGAGCGGACGCAGCACCTCCATGATCAATCGTTGGAGCTCGTGCTCGCCCATGTTGTCGGTCTCCGGATAGAAGACCGCGCGCGAGCGCCGGGCGGGACGGTTGCGTGCAGGCGCGACCATGCCCTTCGAGTGTAGCGCACGCGGTGCGGTCATCGAGCCTGGTCGACCCGACACGCGCCGCGGTTGCGTCAGCCCTCGCGGGAGCCGCTCAAACCGCGAGGCGCGGGAGCGGGCCTCCGCGGCAATACGCCGGGTTGCCGTACGTCATCACGTCCGTGCGTCCCATCGCGTGGCAGAGCGAGACCAGGAGATCGTTGTGCGAGACGCCGCGGAGCTTGCCCGAGACCATCGTGTCGCGCGCGTAGGTCACGTGGCGGCCGGTCTGGAAGTAGCCGCCGCACGAGCCTGCGAGCACGAACGGCATGTCGTCGTGGCTGTGCGTGTCCCCCTCGGCGAGCTCGCTGCCCCAGAAGACGACCGTGTTGTCGAGCATGGTCCCGGTGCCCTCCGGGATCTTCTTCATCGCGTCGAGCAGGTAGGCGAACTGCTCGGAGTACCAGCGCTTCACGTTTGCGAGCTTCTGACGCGCGCCCGTGTCGCTCCTGCCCGCGTGCGAGAGCTCGTGGTGCCCCTCGGGGATCCCGAGCCAGGGAGACGGCGGCGTGCCGCCGGCGTGCGAGTACATGATCGAGCCGACCCGCGTGAGATCGCAGGCGAAGGCCATCAGCATGAGATCGATCTGCAGCTTGCCGATCGCGGGATAGTGGTTCACGTCGCCGGAGTTCACCGCGGGCGCGCCCGGCTTCTTGCACGACGCACCGAAGCTCGCGGTGGCGGTCGTCAGACGGACCTCGATGTCCCGGACGATCTCGGCGTGTGACTCGAGCTTGAGGCGATCCTCGGCCGACGCGTGCTTGTACGCGCGTGCTTGTGTGCTCGATGCGGTCCGCGATCAGTTCGCCCGCGCG
>JBKJQC010001252.1:0-5527 GCA_046593995.1 Polyangiales bacterium | reverse complement strand
ATCAAGGACAACCATCTCGTCGCTGCCGGCGGCGTGCGCTCCGCGATCGAACGCGCACGCGCCTACGCTCCGCACACGTCGCGCATCGAGTGCGAGGTGGAGACGATGGAACAGCTGCAGGACGCGCTCGACGCCGGCGCGGACGTCATCCTGCTCGACAACATGGACGACGACGAGACGGCCGCCGCGGTGAAGTTGGTCCGGAAGACAGCGGGAGATCGTGTGGTCGTCGAGGCGTCGGGCGGCATCACGCTGCCGCGCATCGCGACGCTGTCGTCGCTCGGTGTCGACGTGATCTCGGTCGGAGCGCTCACGCACTCGGCGCCGAGCGCGGATCTCGCGCTCGACCTGTCGCTCTGATACTGCTGCGCTCAGCGAGCCCTGTCGACGCCGCGCCACCCCGCGTATGCTCACCCGCATGGAGCCTACGGCGCAGGGGGTTCTCGCGAAGACCCCGCTCGCGCACATGATTCTGTACTGCCTGGAGAGAAAGCTCCGTGGCACGCTCGTGCTTCGTCCCGAAGGCGTCGACGACAACGCTGCCGCGGACGTGGTCACCATCGTCGACGGTTTCCCGGCGAAGATTCGCATCGCCGATCCCGTCGAGCACCTCGGACGAATCCTCCTCGAGCTCGGCGCGATCGACGACGTCGCGTACAACGAGTCGCTGCTCGCGCTCGGACGTGCCGAGGGTCTGCAAGGGCAGATCCTGCTGAAGCGCGGGAAGATCGACGCCGCGACGCTCGAGCGCGGGCTGCGCACGCAGATCGTCCGCAAGTTCGGTCACCTGTTCCGACGGCCGCCGTCGACGCGCTACGCGTACTTCGACCGCATCGATCTCCTCCAGCGATACGGCGGTCCCGAGCTCTTCCCGATTGATCCAGGCCGCGCGATCTTCGCGAACATCCGCACGAACCCTTCGATGGCGCACGCCGACGCCGCGGTCGATCGCGTCGCCGGAACGCCTCTGCGCGTGCGGCCCGGGATGGATGCGACGAAGCTCGATCTGACGCGCGCGGAGACGGAGCTCCTCTCGATGATCGAGCTCGCGCCGACGACGCCGAACCAGCTCACCTCCGCCGGTATCGCCGACGTCCGGTCCACGAAGCTGTTCGTCTACGGCCTGCTCTTGTTGAAGGTGATCGAGCCCGCGGTCGATCGCGCGCCGGTGATCCGCGAGGCCGGTGACGCGAGCGCGCGCGCCTCCATGCCCGGCTTCATGCCCGGCCCGGCGGCGACCGTTGCTGCTCCGTCGGTCTTGGGTCCGTCGAGCATGGGTCCGTCGACCTCGGCCACCGGGCTCGGCCGTCCGGGCACGCAGAGCGGTCCCGGCGTCGATCCGCAGCGACGGGCCGAGTTGCTCGAGAAGATCCGCCGCTCCGACGGGGAGGACCTCTTCGAGCTGCTCGGGCTCACGCGCGGCGCCTCTCCGGAAGAAGCGAAGAACGCGTACTTCGCGCTCGTGAAGCGGTGGCACCCCGATCGCCTTCCGCCGGATCTCGCCGACATCAGGAACGACGTCGCGCGGGTGTTCACGGCGATGGCCGAGGCCTACCAGGTACTGAGCGATCCCGAGCGTCGCGAGGAATACCTGCAGCAGGAGGGAGGCCCGGCGATCGAGCTCGCCACCGGACCGAGCGACCAGGACCTCCTGCGCTCGGTCGAGGCCACGAACGTCTTCCAGAAGGCGGAGGCGCTCGTCGAGAAGGGAAACCTCACCGAGGCCGAGCCGTTCGTGAACCGTGCGTTCGAGCTCGCGCCGCGCGATCCCGATCACGTCGCTCTGTGGAGCTACGTCCAGGCGAACAAGGCCGAGCGCCGGGAGTCCGCGCGCTACGATGATCTCCTCTCCAAGCTCGAAGGGACGCTCGTCGAGCATCCGAAGCACGAACGGGCGCGCTTCTATCGTGGGATGATCCTCAAGTACGCAGGACGAATGGGGGACGCGATCCGCGACCTGCGCGAGGTCGCGGATTCGAACCCGCGCCACAGTGAAGCGATCCGCGAGGTCCGCCTCTACACGATGCGACACGAGCGCGACCGGCGGCAAAAGGACGAGGGGAGCGCCTCGCTACTCGGGAAGTTCGCCAAGAAGAAGTGAGCCGCTGCGAGGCTGGAAGATGAGCAGGATCGGCCGACTGCGCGCGCTCGCCGAGGCGTGCGACGCGGACGCTGCGGCGGAGGTCCGCGCGACCCTTGGTGCCGCCGACGAGTCGTCGTTGGCGATCGCGTCGGCGCTCTCCGCCGCCTACCCCGCGCTACGACCGCTCGTACTGCGACGCTTCGATGCGATCTCGGCGATCGCGCGCGAAGGTTTCCGCGCGCCGCGGAAACGAAACGAGCTCGTGCGTCGTCTCCTCGCGGCCTGTCGCACCGAGGGCGAGGAGCTCGAGACCGTGGGTGTGCGCCGCGGGCTCCGGCGCGCGACCGCGGCGGAGAGACTGCGCATCGCGCTCCGCGAGCTCGACCCCGAGATCCAGACCGACGTCACCGCGCGCGAGTGGTCGGACCTCGCAGAGGCGCAGCTCGAGGTCGCGCTCTTGGAAGCGCGTGCGTACGTCGAGCGTCGGTTCGGCGCGATCGTCGACGGCGATGGGGCCCGCAACGGCTTCGCCATCATCGGGCTCGGCAAGCTCGGGGGCTCCGAGCTCAACGCCGGGAGCGACGTCGATCTGATGTTCATCCACGGCGCCGACGAGGGGTGGACCGGCGTGCGCGACAGCGGTGACTCGCTGCGCCCCTTCGACGCGTTCACGAAGATCGCGCAGCGGCTCGTCTCGACGATCGACGAGCACGACGACGACGGGTTCTGCGCGCGCGTCGACCTCCGGCTGCGTCCCGAGGGCGCGAGCGGCCCGCTCTCGAACTCCATCGCGTCCTCGGCGTTCTACTACGAGGCGTTCGGCCGCGGGTGGGAGCGCGCAGCGTTGGTGCGAGCGCGACCGGTCGCGGGCGATCTCAGCGTCGGGCATCGTGCGCTCGCCGAGCTCGCGCCGTTCGTCTACCGCCGCACGGTCGATCCGACGATCGCGCTCGAGATGATGGAGATGGTGCGCCGTGGGCGGGTGGAGCTGTCGGAGGCGCCCGCGCGCGATCTGAAGCTCGGACACGGCGGGATCCGCGAGGCCGAGTTCTTCGTGCAGACGCTGCAGCTCGTGTGGGGCGGGAAGGATCCGAGCGTTCGTTCGACGAACACCCTCGAGGGGCTGCGGCGCCTGCGCGCGCGCGGCTACGTGAGTGATCGCGAGGCGCGGCACGTCGAGGGCGGGTACCTCTTCCTGCGGCGCGCGGAGCACCGGGTGCAGCTCGCGAGCGGCGTGCAGACTCACCTCCTTCCGACGCAGTCCGACGACCGCGAGCGGCTCGCGCGTTCGCTCGGCATGAAGGGGTGGACGGAGCTCTCCGGCGCGCTCGATCGTACGCGCGCACGGATCGGTGAGCGCTTCGCCTCGCTCAGCCCCGGACACGTCGTCCGGGAGGCGGAGGAGCGCATCGACGCCATCTTCCGCGCCCTCGACTCCGAGGACGCGCGCGCAGGAGACGAGGTGGTCTCGGTCCTCCGCGGTCTCGCGCGCCGCCCGGACGCCGCGCTCGGTGGACGCACCCGCGAGCGCTTCCCTCGCTTCGCGCGCGCGCTCGTGGCCTCGATCCTCGACGCCGCCGATCCGGACCTCGCGGCCGCCACGGTCCGGAGCTTCTTCGATCGGCTCGCCGCACCGGGCGTCGAGGCCTACGTCCGCGCGATGACCGCGGACGAGCGCGCGCTCGGCCGCTTCGTCAACCTGTGCGGCACGAGCGCGTATCTCGGTCGAACGCTCGTCGGGCACCCCGAGCTTGCGGATCTGTTGCTCTTCGCCGCGCGCGAGAGCGGCGCCGACGAGACGCGCGGGGCTCGGGTCCTCGCGGAGGAGATCGCGCGACTCGCGCACGACGAGCGACGCGAGCCGGAGACGTTCGTGGGGGCGCTTCGTCGCGCGAAGGCCGCCCTCGAGCTCGACGTCGGGCTCCGTGATCTCGCGGGTGAGGTCGACACGCGCGAGGCGGGCCGCACGCTTAGCGCGCTCGCCGATGCGACCATCGACGCCGCCACGACGTGGGCGCTCGAGGAGGCCGCGTCGCGCCGAGGGATCACCAAGTCCTTGCGCGGCTTCACGGTCCTCGCGCTCGGGAGCCTCGGTGCGCGTGACCTCGGGTATGGCTCCGACCTCGACGTCGTCTTCGTCTACGATCCGGCCGCCGTCGCGCCGTTCGGGATCGACGAGATCGACGCTGCGGAGCTCTACGGACGGATCGCCCAGCGGGTGATCCGGCTCATCGGGACGCCGCACCACGACGGCCCCGGCTACGAGCTCGACACGCGGCTGCGACCGAGCGGAGAGCAAGGGCACCTCGTCGTCGCGCTCGAAGGGTTCCGCGCCTACCACGCGCTGCAACGGGAGGCGCTCCCATCCCGGCAGATGGCTGCGCATGCCGCCGACTGGGAGCGGATGGCGCTGGTGCGGCTGCGACCGTGCGCCGGCGATCTGCGCCTCGCCCACGCGGTGACCGAGATTGCGCGCGCCGCGTCGTACGAGCGCGCCGCCCCTGATCCCGACGAGCTCCTGCGGATCCGCGCGCGGATGGAGGGGGAGCTCGCGAAGGAGCGCGACGGGCGCTATGACCCGAAGCTCGGGAGCGGTGGCCTCGTCGACATCGAGCTCGCCGTACAGTGGCTGCAGATGGTGCACGGTCGCGACGCGACGGTGCGGACGACCGAGACCCTCGTCGCGCTCGATGCGCTCGAGGCGAACGGCGTCCTGCGCCCTGCGCTCGCGACCACGCTGCGCGACGGCCATCGTTTCCTCCGTCGTCTCGAGCAGCGCGCGCGCGTCGTCCACGGTGGTCGCGGCGTGCTCCTGCCTCCGTCCGCGCCCGGTATGTCCGTGCTCGCGAGAAGCCTCGGCTTCCGCGGCGGCACCTCGGGCAATGGTGCAGCGCTGCTCGTGGCGGCGTACCTCGAGGTCACGTCGGAGGTGCGCGCTGCGTTCCTCGAGATCCTCGGTCGCTGATCTCGTACGCTCTCTCCCATGGGCGCCATCCAGGAAGACGCGCTTCGCCTCATCGTCGATGCGCTGGTTCGGGATCACCCGGGCGACATCCCGCTCGACGCGCTCGGGGACGCGATGGCCGGGCTCTCGGGCGACCCCGCGCAGGTCGAGTGGATCATCGACGCCGTCGAAGCGCACGGCCGGAAGATCGCGGCCGCCGGCGGCCCTTCGGGGATCGAGGCGCTGCGCAAGGTGATCCCGACGGCGCGCGCGCTCGCCGAGGAGCTCGGTCGTCCGGCACGGCCGGCAGAGATCGCTCTGCGAACTGCGCTCGGCGAGACCGAGGTGCGGCGCGCGCTCCTCCTCGCGACGGTGATGGGACGCTGACGTCAGTCGCCGTCGGTCGGCGGTTCGCCCGTCGCGACGTGTCGTGCGGCGTTACCGGCGAGACGTCCGAGCGTCGACGTCGGCTCTTCCACGAGCGTGCGCGCCGCGCCGAG
>JBKJQC010001247.1:0-3890 GCA_046593995.1 Polyangiales bacterium | reverse complement strand
TCCGGGAGGCCTCCTCCGCCGCGGTTCGCATCGAAGTGCCGGCCACCGCCGGCGGCTCGCTGCGCTTCGTCGACGATGTCGCGCGTTCGACCTGGGGGGTGCGCGCGCTCGGCCTCGCGTCGCGACCCGCGGAGCCGAGCGACGGAGCGCTCGTCTATCGAGACGTTGCGACCGACACCGACTTGGTGCTGCACGCGGTGCCCTCGGGGGTCGAGGAGCTGCGCGTTCTCCGTAGTGCGCGGGCCCCGCGCGCATTTCGCTGGTCCATCGAGCAAGGGAGCGCACGGATCGTCGACGCCGGGCTCGAGATCCGAGACCGACACGGCGCGCTCCGAATGCGCGTCGAGATCCCCTTCGCCATCGACGCGAACGGAGTCCGTCGCGAGCTCGCGCTGCGGACCACCGGCGACGAGGTGGTGGCCGAGCTCGACGTCTCGGGGCTGCGTCATCCGATCGTCGTCGATCCCGCCTGGGTGACGGTCGTCTCCACCTTGCCGGCTCCGTCTTCGTTCTACGCGTACACGTGGGTGCAGCCGAACGTGAACACCGTCCTCCAGCTCGGCGGGTCGAACAACGTCGGTGACGGGAGCGCGGTCTTCGACGTCCCCACCCTGAAGTGGACGCCGCGTCTGGTCACCACCTCGACGCGCACCTGGTCCAACTCGATCTGGGTGCCGTCGATCGACAAGGCCCTGATCACCGGTGGCCAGACCGGCGGCGGCTCGTACATGAGCACCGCGGCGCTCTACAGCCTCACCGGGACACCCGTCACGACCGAGCTGGCCGGGACGATGTCGGTCGCCCGCGCGTTCCACACGCTCACGCTGCTCGATTCCGGAAGCGTCGAGCGCGTGCTCGTCGTGGGCGGCGCGAACGGCACCGTCTCGGTCGACTGGTTCGAGCCTTCGACGTTCACGTTCACCGCGCGCGCGTCGATGGCGACCGCGCGCACGCGCCACGCCGCGAGTCGACTCGCGTCGGGCAAGGTGCTGGTCAGCGGTGGTCGTCTCGGCTCCTCCGGCGCGCACTCGAGCGCCGAGGTCTACGATCCGGTGGGGAACGCGTGGACGACGGTCCCGACGTCGATGGCCCTCGGCCGCTACGATCACACGCAGTCACTGCTCTCGGACGGTCGGGTCCTGATCGTCGGTGGGTTCGACGCGCTCGGCCAACCGACCGCGACGACCTCGATCTACAACGCTTCGACGAACACGCTCGTCGCCGGCCCATCGCTCGGTGCCGAGCGTGCGGAGCACAGCGCAACGACCCTCGCCGACGGCAAGATCTTCATCGCTGGCGGCTACGGACGCCCTGTCGGCTCGGGTGCCAGCCTGGACGTGCAGGCCACGACCGAGATCTACGATCCGGCGACCAACGCGCTCTCCCTCGGGCCTTCGATGATCGCCGCGCGGCGCGGACACGAGGCCGCGGCGCTGTCCTCTGGGCGCGTGATGGTCGGAACCGCCAGCGGCGTGTCGACGACCGAGATCCTCTGGCCCGATGGCACCTCGTGCTCGAGCACCTCCGGTAGCTGTCCGTTCTGCGTCGACGGGGTGTGCTGCGACACGAGCTGCACCGGCCAGTGCGAGGCGTGCGATCTCGCCGGCATGAAGGGCGTGTGCTCGTCGGTGACCGGGGAAGCGCCGCACGGCTCGCGCGCGGCCTGCTCGCCCTTCGCCGTCTGCGTGTACGATCCCGCGAAGGCGAGCTCGGCCTGCGCGACGACGTGCACCTCGGACACGTCGTGCGCGAGCGGGAGCTACTGCGTGAGCCCGGGGACCTCGGGGACCTGCGCGCCGAAGAAGGCGAACGGCGAGGGCTGCGGTGCTTCGAACCAGTGCACCTCCGGTCGCTGCGTCGACGGCGTGTGCTGCGCCACGGACTGCACCGGCCAGTGCAAGAGCTGCGCGGAGTCCGGCTCGCTCGGGACCTGCGTCAGCGTCGACGGCGTGCCGCGCGGGACGCGTACCGCGTGCACCGCGCCTTATGCCTGCTCCGCGGGGGCGTGCGCGACGAGCTGCACGAAGGACGTCGAGTGCGCGCCGGGTCGTACCTGCGACACCGCGAGCAGCACCTGCGTGTCCAAGAAGGCCGACGGCGCGACCTGTACCGCGGCCCAGCAGTGCCTGAGTGGTCAATGCGTCGACGGCATCTGCTGCAACACCGACTGCACCAGCGCCTGCTTCGCCTGCGATCTGCCCGGCAAGGGCGGGACCTGCAGCGCGGTCGCCGAGGGCAGCACACCGCGCGGCGCACGCACGTGCACGCCGTACGCGGTCTGCGGCGCCGGCGGCGCGTGCAAGACGAGCTGCGCGAGCGGCGCGGACTGCGTCTCCGGAGTCTGCGACTCGGCGGGAAAGACCTGCAGCGCTGTTCCGGCGGATGCGGGTACCGACGGGGCAGCCGCGGACGCGACGACCGACGCGACGAGCACCGATGCGACGACGGACACCGCGACCTCCCCGGACGTGACCGACGACCGAGGCACCGCGACGAGACCGGCGCCCGATCCCGGGCCGAAGCCGACGGTGGGCGAGTTCATCAAGTGCACCAAGAGCAGCGAGTGCGCGAGCGGCCACTGCGTCGAGGGTGTGTGCTGCGACTCCGAGTGCAGTGACCGTTGTCACTCCTGCGCGCTGTTGGCCAGCCCGGGCAGGTGCACGCTCGAGCCGATCGGCGTCGATCTGCGGAGCGAGTGCGGCCCGGCGCTCACGTGCCTCGGCACCTGCAATGGCGGGGGCGAATGCATCGGGGCGGGCAATGGCACGATGTGCGGCCGCAATCGGTGCACCGGACCGAGCACCGGCGTCGGTCCGGCCTACTGCCGGAGCCCCGGCAGCAAGTGCGCGACCGACGATGCCGTGCCCTTCGACTGCTCGCCGTACGTCTGCGAGCCGGCGTTCGGCGCATGCGTCGTCTCCTGCAAGTCGAGCACCGACTGCGCGAACGGGTTCGTCTGCGAGGTCGAGACCAGGCTCTGTGTCGTGGCGAGCCCGCCGCCCGTCGACGACAGCGGGTGCACGCTCGCCCGTTCGCCGAACCACGGGAGCTGCGCCGGCTCGATCCTCGCGCTCGGTCTCGGCGTCCTCGTCGCTCGCTCGCGGAGCGCACGGAGAGCTTCGCGCCCGTGATCGAGTCGTCCTTTCGCCGAGCGTGACGCGCAGCACAGCTGGCGCTGAGTCTGGTCGGAAGTCGATCCCGAGGGTGACGCGTGTTCGACGCTGCGCCCGAGCGAGGTCATTCGCGGTTCGATCCGGACACGCGGTGGCGCTTCCGCAGAAGCGTCAGAAGCGGCGGTGGCGGAGGCTCGGGAGCTGCGTGCGGACGTCGCTCACGCGCTTCGGATCGAGCGTCGCGCGCGCGAGGCCGACGCCGTCGGACGCTTGCGCGATCACGTCGCCCCACGGGTCGGCGATCAGCGACTTTCCGTAGGTGAGTCGGTTGCCCGGGTGGCGGCCCCACTGGGCTGCCGCGAGCACGTAGGACTGCGACTCGATCGCGCGCGCGCGCATCAGCACGTGCCAGTGGTCCTTGCCGGTCGGGACCGTGAACGCTGCCGGAATCAACAGCGCATGGGCGCCGAGATCGACGTGCTTCCGATAGAGCTCGGGGAAGCGCAGATCGTAGCAAATCGAGAGGCCGAAGCGCCATCCGTCGACGTCGACCGTGACCACGTCCTCGCCCGGGGAGCCGCACGCGCTCGAGTCGGATTCCTTGTGCGACGTGCCGTCGGCGAGGTCGACGTCGAAGAGGTGGATCTTGCGGTAGATCGCCGCGATCTTCCCTTCGTCGTTCCACACCACGTGGGCGTTGAACGGGCGCGCGTCATCGCCGCTCGTCAGCGCCACGCCGCCGGCAAAGACGAACATCTTCCGTTCGCGGGCGAGCGA
>JBKJQC010001140.1:0-5014 GCA_046593995.1 Polyangiales bacterium | reverse complement strand
AGCAGCGCTGGCTGCGCAGGTTCCACGTGCCGCGCCGCACACGCACGGTCACGTGGTGCGGATGTCGCGCGGAGACGGGAGCGCGGCGCGCATGGGAGAGGCCGGCGCCGGGCTTCTTCGGCCGGCCGCGCCTGGGTTTCGCGGGAGCGCGGAACATCGAGAGCTGCGGAGGTGCCCCCATCACGGTGAATTATGGCGGATGTTAGGAGAGCCGTCAATGAGAGGATCGGGGGCCCGACACTCGCCCGCAGTCGCTGGTCGCTGGTCGCTGGTCGCTGGTCGCTGGTCGCTGGTCGCTGTCGCGCTCGCCGTCGCTTCGCCCGTCGCGTTCGCCTCCGCCCCCGCGTTCGCGTGCGCCCTCGCGTTGGCGTGCGCCGTCGCGTTCGCGTCCGTATCCGCCCTCGCGTTCGCATCGGGGTTCGCACTCGCGTTTCGCCGTCCGCGTTCGCCTCGCCCTCACGTCGCCTTGCCGTCGACGCGCCCGCCGAGGAGCTCGAGGCGTTCAACGACGCGATCGTCGGTGCGATCGAGATCGTGCGAGAGTTCCCACCCGTTGCTGCGAACACGGGCGGCGATGGCGGATGACCGCCATCCTCAGGGCATGCACCGCTTGTTCACGCCGCAGGCCGAGCAGCCCGCATTCATGCAGGCGTTGGCGTTGTTGCACTTGATCTGACCGCAGCGGCCCGCGGCGTCGAAGTTCGCGTCGAAGCCTCCGCCGCCGTCGGGCGCGGAGCACTGGGAGAAGCTGCCGGTGGAGGACTGACAGATGCTGTTGCCGGGGCACGTCGGCGCGCCGCAGCAGTACACCGGCGCGAAGCCGGCGATGCACTGCCCCTGCACGCAGCTCAGGCCGGGGGTGCAGTCGCACGCGGTGGTGCACACACGGGCGTCGCCCGAATCGAACGCGGTGTCCGTGCTGGCCGTGTCGGACGTCGCCGAGTCCGCGACGGGCTCGGTGTCCATGGCGACGGTCGTATCGTCTACGTTCGTGTCGGCCGTCGAGTCGGCGGCCGCGTCGCTGCTCGCACAGGGGCCGAGGGACGCGAACGGCTTCACCGAGATGTTGCACCCTCCAGTGTACGTGACGCCGTCGCAGCCGCAGAACTGGGAGACACACGGATCCTGGGCGTGCGAGATGCACTTCGGCGCGGACGCCGCTCCGCAGCCCGGCGTGTCGTAGTAGATCCCTTCGCCGACGGGACACGACGCGCCATCGGCGGCCGAGTCCGTGACGCGCGTGTCCGTCGTGGACGCGTCGCCGTCGGTGCGTGTGTCGCCTCGGTTCGTGTCGCCGACCGTGGAGTCTTCGGTGCCGGAGTCGGTCGTGCCCTCGTCGATGGCCACGTCGGCCGTCGAGTCGTCGACGATGGCGTCGCTCTCGGCGTCGAGCGGATCGAGCGGGGACTCGATCTCGCCGCTGCCGCACGCCGTCGTCGTCGCGACCAGCACCAAGAGCATCGACCAGCGCTTCATGTGTCGAAGGTTATACCGTTCGTCGACGACCTCAAAACATCGCAGAGGACGACGTGGCGATCCGAGGGTCCCGTCTGTAGCGGCGTGCATCGGCGCGAGACGGTAGACCGCGGACCCCAGAACGCTTACACCCGCGCGCATGGGCAAGGTCCTCGTCACCGGCGCCACGGGGTTCATCGGGTCGCGCCTGGTGCGGCAGCTCGTCGAGCGCGGAGAGCAGGTGAAGTGCTTCGTGCGGCCGACGGCTTCGCTGAAGGCGCTGAAGAAGCTCCCGGTGGAGATCGCGGAGGGCGACATCCAGATCGCGCACACCGTCTACCGCGCGCTCGCCGGCTGCGATCGCGTCTATCACGTCGCGGCGACCTACAAGATGTGGGATCCGGATCCGAGCGTGATCATGGATCCGGCGGTCCGCGGCACGCGCGAGGTGCTGAGCGCGGTGAAGAGCCGCGGCAGGCAGATCAAGAAGGTCGTCGTCACGAGCTCCGTCGCCGCCATCGGTGTCACGAAGGGGCAGGAGCCGATCGACGAGACCGCCGACTGGAACCTCGACGACTCCGAGATCTACATCGTCGCGAAGCGCCGCGCCGAAGAGCTCGCCCTGGAGCTGTCGAAGGAGCTGCCGATCGTCGTCGTGAACCCGACCGGCGTGTTCGGTCCGGGCGACTTCAAGCCGACCCCCTCGGGGTACATGATCGTCCGCTATCTCAACTGGAACATGCCGATCCCGTTCCCCGGATCGCCGAGCGGCATCAGCGTCGTCGACGTCGACGACGTCTGCGCGGGGCACATCGCCGCGATGGAGAAGGGGCGCGTCGGAGAGCGCTACATCCTCGGCGGCGACAACCTCTCGATCACGCAGATCGTCGAGACGATGTCGTCGATCACGGGCCTCCGCGGTCCGGGCGCTCCTGCCTCGAAGGGGCTCGTCGAGCTCGTCGGCCGCGGCATGGAGCTGTGGGCGCGGCTCACGGGCAACGAGCCCGAGGTCACCTACAAGATGGCCCGCGACTTCTACGACGCGAACATGTGGGTCACGAGCGCGAAGGCGGAGCGTGAGCTCGGCTACACGCACCGCCCCGCGCGGAAGACGCTCGCGCGCGCGATCCGCTGGTATCTCGATCGCGGGTACGTCGATCGCGACATCGCCGCCGAGATTCGCTACGACGATCTGCCGGGTCCCGATCCGGAGCCGTCGCTCCCGCACGAGCGCGACGCGGTCTACAAAGAAGGCTGATCGCGCCCGCGCGAGCCGTACATGACCTTCGCGTTCGCGCCCGCCGAAGAGGACGATCTCGAGCGCCTGATCGAGATCCACTCCGCCGCCTATCCGGACGCCCGCGGCCCCGTGGAGAGACGCCGCAACTTCGAGGAGAACCCGCGCGGCGATCTCGCCGACCTCTTCGTCGTGCGCGAGAGCTCGCGCGGCGACATCGTCGGCCACGGCTTCCTCTTCTCGATCGACGTGTCGGTGATGGCGCCCGTGCGCGCGTCGGGCGTCGCGTCGATCGCGGTAGCACCGGAGGCGCGCGGCCGCGGCGTCGCGCGCGCGTTGCTCGGGTTCCTCGCCGACGAATCGGTTCGTCGCGGCGACGCGCTGCAGATGCTGTGGCCGTTCGCGGCGCCGTTCTACGCGTCCCTCGGCTTCGCGCCGACCACGCCGGTGACGCGCTTGCGTGTCCCGCTCTCGGGGCTCCCGCGAGGAGACGCGCGCGCACCTGCGATTCCGCCGCGCCGTGCGCATACTGCGGATGTCGACGTCCTTTCGCGCGGATACGAGCGCGCGCGACGCACCGGCTTCATCTCGCGACGCCCGCTGGTGTTCGAGCGCATGCTCGCCGAGAAGAACTTGCAGATCTTCCACCTCGAGGAGGGCGCACGCGGCCACGTCGCCTGGACGATCGACGACTGTGACTCTTGGCAGGAGCTCTCCGTGCGCGAGCTCGTCGCGGCCGACGACGACGCGCTCCGGACCCTGCTCGCGCTCGTCGCCGCGCAGCGCGATCAAGCCACGATCGTCGAGATGACCATCGCGCACGACGATCCGCTCCCCTCGCTGCTCGCCGATCCGCACGCGGTCGGAGACGATCACGTCCCCGGTCACCTCCTGCCGCTCGGGCGGATCGCAGCGGGGCCGATGGTGCGCGTCCTCGACGTGGCCGCGTTCCTGGGCGCGCGCGGTTATGGGGACGACGGCTCGCTCGCGATCGAGGTCGAAGGTACGCGGGTGACGATGACGGTCTCCGGCGGGCGCGCATCCATCGGGATCCTCCCCGCCGCCGCGAAGCCTGACCTGTCGTGCGCGCTCGCGACGTTCTCGGCGATCGCGACCGGGACGCTGCGCGCGAGCGACGCCGCGCGCTTCGGGCGATGCGCCGGTGAGGCGTCCGTCCTCGCGCGCGCAGATCGGCTGTTCGCGACCGATCGTGCGTGGCAGACGCTCGACGAGTTCTGAAGCGAACGCACGCTCGTCGTCAGAGCGCTCTTGTCACGGCGCCGGATCCGCGATTGAACGGGGGGGCCTTGGCCTCGCCCGACCCGAGAAACGCGCGGTTCTGGGTCGCGCTCCCGGGGCGCGGCAAAGCAGTGGAGATGACGCGGGCCGAGCTGCTCGCCGCCCGCACGCGCGGCGATCTCCCGGCCGGTACGCTGATCGCGCGCTTCGGCACGCAGGCCTGGGTGCCGAGCGATCGGATCGACGAGCTCGTCGACCAGCGCACGCCCGCGCACTCGCACGCCGAGACCGATGCCGACGACGAGCCGCCGGAGCTCCCGCCGCCCTCTTCACTCGGTGCAGGGCTCGGCGCCGCACAAGGCGTCGATGTGTCGGGTGCGCCCGTGGTGGTGCCCACGCTGTCCGACGCGCCGGCCCCCGACGCGGAGGAGAGGAAGAAGGCGCCCTCCGCACCTCTCCCAGCGATGGAGGCCGCGATCGCGTTGCCGGAGAACGACGACAGCACGAGCACTCGCCGCACGCGCATGCTCCTCGTCGGGCTCGGGAGCGCGTTCGTCGCGGTGATCGCCTCCTCGTTCGTGCTCTACGCGTACATGCGCTTCGGCTACGCCCGCGGCGGCGTGCTCGAGCACCTGCCGGCGGACTGCCGACGCCTCGAGTACGTCGACTTCGCAGCGATCGATCGCTCGCCCGCCGTGTCGCCGCTCCTCGCGCGCCGCGACAAGGCGATCGCCGACTGGGCCGAGGATCTCGACGACGAGGACGGCTTCCGCCGCACGCAGGACGACGACGCGAAGGGGCGCGCGTCGGTCATCCGCGCGATGAAGCGCGTCGGCGTGCGTCCGTACGGCGACGTGAAGGAGATCGCGTTCTGCGAGCTCCACGAAGGCGACGAGACCGAGCGGTTGATCGTCGTCGGCGGCACGTTCCGCGGCCCCGATCTGCTGCGCGCGCTCCGGGAGGCGTTCCTCCGCCGCGACCGCAAGTCGAAGGATCTGAGCTTCGAGGAGGTCGACGGCCGGCCGATGATGAAGCTCGACGAGCAGCGCTCGATCATCATGGCCACCGGACAGATCGCCATCA
>JBKJQC010000982.1:0-8968 GCA_046593995.1 Polyangiales bacterium | reverse complement strand
GTGACCCGAGCACGGATCCTCACGACGCTCACGGCGCTCCTCGCCGCGACGGTCGCGCGCACCGCACACGCGGACGCGCCACCCCCGCCCCCGCCTCCGCCGCCCGCAGCGGCAGCGCCCGCGCCCGCGGCAGCGCCCGCCGCCGACTCAGCGCAGAAGCCGAAGGTCCACCACGCGCCGATCGCCGTGGCCAAACCGCACGAGGCGCTCGACATCACCGTCGACATCGTCGCACCGCACCTGGTGAAGCGCGCGACGGTCGTCTATCGCGAGCTGCCGAGCGGGCCTGTCCGGGAGCTCGCGCTCCTGCGCGCCGGTGAGGGATACGTCGCGCGCATCCCGGAAGAGCACGTGAACCCGCCCGGCCTCGAGTACACCATCGAGCTCGAGACGACGGACGGCGCGCGCCATTCGGTCTTCGCCACGCGAAAGGAGATGCACTCGGTGCAGGTCGGCGACGATCTCGACGACGTGCGCGAGCGGCAGATGCTCGCGCGCCTCGACGGACGGCGATCGGTGTTCGTCGGCTCGTTCGACTACGTCTACTACGGCCGCACCATCGCAGACACCGGACCTCCGGGCTCGCCGGCGCCGCAACAGGTGCGCGATCACTACTGGCGCGCGGAGGTGGCCTACTACTACCGCCCGCTGAAGTACGTCGTGGAGTTCGGCATCCGACTCGGCGCCGTCCGGGGTCTCTCGCCGAGCGGCGGCGCGGGCAAGGGGACCGACGTCGGCTTGAACTACGGCGCGCCGACGGCGCTCTTCCGCCTCGATGATCTCGTCCACGCCGAGGTGTCGCTCCTCACGAGCGTCACCGAAGTCGGCTTCTCGACGGGCGTCGGCGGCGCGCTCCACATCGGCGATCCGTTCGGCTCGAAGCTGGTCCTCGCGTTCGACACCACGAAGACCTTCGGCAGCCGTGGATGGGCGCGTCTCGACATCGCGCGCGGTCGACTGCGCGTGAGCCCGGTCGTCGAGGTGGGCGACATCCCGAACGCGCGCCTCGGCGTGCGCCTGTTCACCGAGCTCACCTACTTGTTCTCGAACGGGTTCTCATTGGCTGCACGCGGCGGATACGCGGCGCGCGACTTCAACAGAGGTGGTCCAGGCGGCGGGCTCGCGGTCGGCTACGCGTTCTGAACGACGCAGCGCGTCGTCCGGCATGATCGCGGCGCGCGCGATAGGCTCGGTGCATGCCTTACCGCGCGCGCGCTTCCATCGCCGTTGCGTCTCTGATCTCGCTGACCGTCGGGTTCGTCGCGTGCGGGTCGGAGGTCGAACAGAGCGAGCCTCTGGCGACGCCGGAGACCGGCGTCGACGACACGATGCCGGATACGACCGTGACCGGCGCCGACACGACCGCCGCGCAGGACACCGGATCGAGCACGGCGTTCGATCTCGGCACCGCGACCTGCTCCGCGGGAAACGGCTGCGGCGACGGCGGCGTGTGCAACGCGAAGGGAGAGTGCTGCGAGGCGCCGGCCTCCGCGTGCGGGAACAGCTGCTGCGCCGGAGGGAAGTTCTGTTACGCGGGCGCTTGCATCGTCCCCGGCAAGGTCTGTCGGAACGTCGACGACTGCGCCGACGGCGAGACCTGCGATCCGACGTTCGGTGGTGATGCCGGCGCCGCGCCCACCTGCGGCGACGCGGCTCCCTCGGTGCTCGGTCGCTGCGTCCCGAGGCCGCCGACGTGCGCCGCCGACGCAGGTGTCGACTCCGGCGGGTGCAGCGAGGTCTGCGAGTTCCGGCCGCCGCTCGGCACCTTCGATCCGATCGTCGAATGGTCGTGGCCCTTCGCCGACTCCCCGGAGCCGGCCCATTCGCAGATCATGGCGGCCGCCGTCGTCGGCCCGCTCACCGACGACAACTGCGACGGAAAGTACGACGCGTCGGACCTCCCGGTGATCGTGTTCAACACCTTCAGTGGGAGTGCGTACGGCTCGAACGGCATCCTCCGCGCCGTCACCGGCCGTGGTGAGAAGCTGTGGGACGCGACCGACGCGGCCTCGCGCACCGTCCCGGGCGCGTCGATCGCGATCGGCGAGCTCGACCCGACGAGCCCCGGTCCGGAGATCGCCACGTGCTCGTCCGACCAGAAGCTGATCGTGTTCTCGGCGAAGGGCGCCGTGCTCTGGAAGAGCACCGACGCGAGGATCAAGTGCAACTACGGCGGCCCGCAGCTCGGTGACGTCGACGGCGACGGGGTGGCCGAGCTCCTCGTGCGCTACACGCTCGTCGACGCGAAGACCCACGGGGTGATCTTCCAGGGCCGCGTCTCGACCCACCCCTACCCGACGGCCGACTACTCGACGCTCGCCGACATCGATCTCGACGGTGACCTCGACATCGTCGGCGGCAACGTCGTCTATCGCAACGAAGGACTCGGCGCGTGGACGACGCTGTGGGACGGCGCCACGTTCACGCCGCCGATGCCCGACGGATACGTGGCGATCGCGGATCTCGACCTCGCCGCCGATGGGCTCCCGGAGCTGGTCGTCGTTCCGTCCCTCGAGCAGTCACTCCACGAGATCCGCGTCGTCCGCGCGAAGGACGGTTCCACCGTCTGGGGGCCGTTCGACACGAACCGAGACCCGACGATGAACAAGCTCCACGGCGGCGGGCCCCCGACGATCGCGGACTTCGACGGCGACGGTAAGCCGGAGGTCGCGATGGCGGGCGGCTACTCGTACAACGTCTACGAGGGCGCGACCGGCGCGCTCAAGTGGCAGGCGGTCACGACCGACACTTCGTCGCGCGTGACCGGCTCGTCGGTGTTCGACTTCGACGGCGACGGCAAGGCGGAGGTCGTCTACGCCGACGAACGGAACCTCCACGTGTACGAGGGACCGACGGGCAAGGAGTTGATCACGCTGTGCAACACCACCGGCACGCTCTGGGAATACCCGATCGTCGTCGACGTCGACGGCGACGATCAGGCCGAGATCGTCCTGGTCGCGAACGACTACGCGTTCGGGTGCGGCACCGGCGGGGCTGCCGGCACCGGACCGAAAGGCTTCCGCGTCATCGGATCGAAGACGGGCTCGTGGGTGCGCACGCGGCGCATCTGGAACCAGCACACGTATCACGTCACCAACGTGAACGACGACGCGACCATCCCCTCGAAGGAGGTCGTCAACTGGAAGACCAAGGGTCTGAACAACTTCCGGCAGAATGTGCAGCCGCGCGGTGTCTTCGACGCGCCGAACGCGATCGTCGAGCTCGAGGGGACATGCACCACCCCGGCCACGCTGCGCGCGCGCGTCCGCAACGTCGGTCCCGCCTCGCTCCCCTCCGGCGTGGTGATCGGCTTCTACAGCGGTGATCCCGGCTCGGGCACGAAGATCGGCAGCGCGACGACGACCGCGCCGATCCTCCCGGGTGGCACCGTGCTCCTCGAGATCAAGTGGGGTAGCCCGCTCGCGAGCTACCTCACCGGCACGACTGGGGTCTACGCGGTCGTCGCAGACACCGGCACGCCAGAGACGATCCACCAGTGCAAGACCAGCGACGACACGTCGAAGGTCTTCAAGGTGAAGTGCGCGGGCTGAGGTTCAATCCACTCGCTTAGGCTCGTTCCTCGGACGCGGAACGGACTTCGCAAAGCCTTCGTCCGTCCGCGTTCACCAGGACTCGATCCGCCAGCCGCGCGCCCGAGCGAGACGGAGCAGGCGCGGATCGCCGTTCACCACGACGGGAGTGCCGACGCGCTCGAGCAGCGGGAGATCGCTGATCGAGTCGGTGTAGAAGGAAGCCTCCGAGAGCTCGAAGCCGTGCTCGCGCGCGAGCGCTTCGCTGCGCGCAATCTTCCCGACGCCGTAGCAGAGCGGGTGGACGTGGCGCCCGGTGAAGTGACCGCGCGGATCCCGTTCGAGCTCGGTCGCGATCACGTGCGGGATGCCGAGAACGCGCGCCAGCGGGCGCGCCGTGTAGCGTGTCGCTCCGGTCACGATGGCGCAGACGTCGCCCTGTGCCAGGTGGTGATCGACCGTGCGTCGGGCCACGCACCCGACGTGGCGCGCGACATCCCGTCGGAACCAGTCGTCGCAGCGTGCGGCGAGGATCGTCTCGTGTTGGCCGGCGAGCGAGCGCAGGACGCGGACCGCGACCGACTCGGCGTCCACGACGCCCAGCGTGTACTGCGCGATCCACCACGCGGCCTTCAGTGAATCGACGACGGTCGCTTCACCGATCTCGCGCTGATAGCGGACGTAGAGCTGCGCCGTGTTCTTCCGCACGAGCGTGCGGTCCATGTCGAAGAGCGCGACGCCCATCAGGTCTCCTCGGGCGGCGGCGGCTCGAGCGAGCCGCGCGTGTCGCGTGCGCGCTCCGTCGGCGCGATGCGCTGCGCGGCGGCCTGGAACAGCGAGATCGCGACGGCGATCGCTGCGAGCGCGACGAAGAGCGCGGGCACCATCCACGCGGCTTCTCGTCGATCGAGCACGACCGCACCGAGCCCCGTGACGAGCGCGAGCCCGCTCCACGCCGCGCAGCCGCCGGTCGTCTGATCGCTCATGAACCCGAGCAGCGAGAGCAGCGCGACGACCGACATCCCGGCGCCGGCGAGGCGCGGCAGCCCCGGCAGGAGAAAGGCCCCACCGGCGAACGCCGCCGCGACGACGAAGAGCGGCAGGGACACCGCGAGCGCCACGCGCGTCACACGATGCGCGCGATACGTTGCTCGCGCGAAGAGCGCGACAGCGAGCGCGATCGGTGCCGCGACACGGAGCACGAGGGGCAGGAGCTCCGCGCCGCGCGCCGAGAGCGCGAACGTCGCCGCACAGACGGAGACCGTCGACGCGAGGAGCGCGAAGCGGGCGCGTCTCTCGTAGTCACGAAAGAGCATCGCGCCGGCCGTCGCGGCGCCGCACGAGCCGACCAAGACGAACGGCCCACCGAGCAGGACCGCCGCGGTCGACGCGATCGCCAGCACCCCGGTCGCGATGCGGAACCCGACTGCGTGGGGCTCGAGCGGCGCGACGTCGTCCTTCAGGCACTCCGATGCGAGCACCGGCCGCCGCACCGCCACGCGCATCGCGCCGGTGACGGACGCCTCGCGCACCGGAATGCGCGTGACGCTCGGCGCCACGGTGGGGTCGAGGGGCGGACGAGAACGCGATCGGGCGGGCTCCATGGAGGAGGAGGGCTAGGTTAGCGCGCCTGCGTCGAGAGACGAGAGGCGCGCGACGAACGTGCGGCAGAGCTCCCGCGTCGCGAGGAGCCCATCCGCGTCACGTTCGAGCGTTTCCTCGTCGAGATAGAGCCGACGCGCGAGCTCGACCTGGATGGCATGACACCGCGCCGCAGGGCGGCCGTAGTGCGAGGTCGCCCACCCACCGCGGTAGGGACGGTCGTGCTCGAGCGACCGACCGCGCTCACGCGCGACGGATTCCACGGCTTCGATCACCCGCGGATGCGCGGACGTACGCCCGCGCGTGCCCGGCACCACGTCGGCGCGCGGGATTCCGGCGTCGGCGTGGCCGGGTCGACCGACGCTCGGCATCGAGTGACCGCACAAGAGGATGGCGTAGCCGAAGCGCGCGATCTTCCGATCGAGCAAGGCCCGCAGCGTCTCGTGGTACGGGCGGTGGATCTTCTCGACGCGGAAGCGATACTCCTCGCGCGTGAGCGGGCGACGGAGCGCCGGCTCGTCGTCGGTCGTCGTGCGCCACACGAGACCGCGCGCATGCGGACGTGCAGGGCGCGCCTCGCCGGAGACGACCCCCGCATCGACGTCGTCATCGGCGCGATTGAGGTCCGCGACGTAGCGGCTCGTGCGCGCGACGAGCAACGTCGCGCCCTCGTCGGGCGCGTCCTGATAGAGCTCGTCGACGAACAGATCCGCGTCGCGGGCGATCGCGCGCGCGGGCGCGACGAGGCTCGCCAGGACCTCGGCCGGCACGTAGAGGCCTGCATGGGGGACCTCCACGACGACGGGGCGCTCGCGCCCCTTCGGCTCGAAGATCTCGAACGGATTCATCTCACGGCGTCTTTCACGCCGGACACGATGTCGATGTCGCGGACGCCGTCTGCTTCGGCGCGATACGAGAGCACGAGCCGGTGACGGAGGACCGGCGCGGCGAGCGCGCGTACGTCCTCCGGCTCGACCGCAGCCTCGCCGCGCAACGCCGCGCGCGCCTTGGCCGCGAGCACGAGCGCCTGACTGCCACGGGGCCCGGCACCGAAGCGCAGGTACCGGCCGACGATCGGCGGCGCGTTCTTGTCGTCGGGGCGCGTCGCGCGCGTGAGCCGGACCGCGAGCTCGAGCGCAGCATCGGTCACCGGCATGCGCGGTACGAGCGACTGCAGCGCACGGAGCGCTTCGACCTCGAGCACGCGTGGCACGTCGGCGAGCTTCCCCGAGGTCGTGCGGCGGGCGATCTCGCGCTCTTCGTCGTGCGACGGATAGCCGACGTGCACCTCGAGGAGGAATCGATCGAGCTGCGCCTCGGGCAGCGGATACGTCCCCTCCTGCTCGATCGGATTCCGCGTCGCGAAGACCTGGAAGGGATCCGGGAGCTCATGCGTCGTGTTGCCGCTCGTGACCTGCCGCTCCTGCATCGCCTGGAGGAGCGCGGCCTGCGTCTTCGGGGGCGTACGGTTGATCTCGTCGGCGAGGATCAGGTTCGCGAAGATCGGCCCCGGGGCGAAGCGAAGGCGCCTTCGACCGGCCTCCGGATCCTCTTCGAGGACGTCGGTGCCG
Organism: Polyangiales bacterium; assembly: GCA_046593995.1. Classification (GTDB taxonomy): domain Bacteria; phylum Myxococcota_A; class Polyangia; order Polyangiales; family JADJMO01; genus JALHOE01. The sequence goes on along the minus strand of JBKJQC010000982.1, from coordinate 2,265 downwards.
GTGATGTCCGCCGGCAGGAGATCGGGCGTGAACTGCACGCGGCCGAACGAGAGGTGGAGCGACTCGGCCAGCGTCGCGACGAGCAGAGTCTTCGCGAGGCCGGGGACGCCGACGAGGAGCGCGTGGCCGCGCGCGAGGAGCGCGACGAGCATCGCCTCGATCACCTCCTCCTGGCCCACGACACGCGTCGCCATGGCTTCGCGGAGCGCACGGGCAGCAGCGGCAGCGCGCTCGAGCAGCGCGACGTCGTCTTCCTTGGAAGCGTCTTCGAGGGGAGCGGCGGTGTCCAAGCTTCGGGTGCGGGTAGCTCAGAGGCGCGCGGAGCGCATCACTTGGCGGCCTCGGCGACGAACGACGCGGCCAGACGCCTCCACCGCATCAGCCGCCGGACCACACGCAGAGCCCCGACCCCTGGTCGCAGATGCTGCCGGGCGCGGTCGCGGGGCAGATCGACGCGCCGACGATCGAGGTGCAGCGCGGCGCGCACGCCTCGGTCGTCTGCCAGTTGCAGACGTACCCGGTCTGGTCACAGCCGCGGTCGGGCGCGCAATGACAGGCGTCCTCGTCGACGATGCCGTTGCCGTTGTCGTCCTCGCCGTTGCAGCACTCGCTCTTGTAGAACTTGCTCGCCCGGCAGTCGGGATCGGCGCAGTCGGCGAGACCGTCCTTGTCGTTGTCGATCCCGTCGGTGCAGGCGCCGACGCCCATCTCCGGCACGGCACCCGCGCAGCCCGGGGCCGTCGCGCACGCCCTGTCGGCGCAGTCGCTGTAGCCGTTGCCGTCGTCGTCGATCTTGTTGTTGCAGATCTCTTTGAGGTTGTAGTCGATCGTGATGTTGAAGACGTACTTGCCGAAGTCCTGGTAGGTGAAGCCGTCCATGAAGGCGTAGTAGGTGCCTGCCTTGGCGACGGGGACGTCGATCTTCCCCTGCCACTGCCCCCCCTCGTCGTCGTCGCAGCCGAGCTCCGCGCCGGTGCCGCACGCGCCGCGCCGCAGGTAGATCGTGCCGTCGAGCGGCGGCATCGGCGTGCCGGACGAGTTGATCTGCAGGCGGGCCGGCTGCGTGAGGACGATGCGGAAGACCGCCTCGCCCGCGGCGCCGCCGCACGAGCCCTGGGTGTGGCTCCAGTGGTTCGTGGTGTCACCGGTGTAGCTGCCGCTCGCCGTGACGGTGAGCGCGGTGTTGCAGTTCTCGTGACGGTTCTTGCACCAGGTGGTCGCGAAGCAGGACGGATCGTCGCAGTCGACGAGGCCGTTCGCGTTGTCGTCCTTGAAGTTGTCGCAGACCTCGAGCTTGAAGCGACAGGCGTCGTCGAGGACACACTGCGGGTCGGCGCAGTCGACGAGGTTGTTGCAGCTGTTGTCGATCCCGTCGTTGCAGACCTCGGTCTTGCAGACGAGGCACGCCGGATCGGCCGAGCACGCGGTGTCTTCGCAGTCGATCAGGCCGTTGCAGTTGTCGTCCTTCTTGTTGGTGCAGCTCTCCTTCGCACCGGGGACGCAGAGGCAGGTCGACCAGGTCTCGCACTGCGGGTCGAAGCAGTCGACGAGGCCGTTGCAGTTGTCGTCGGTGCCGTTGCCGCAATTCTCGCGACGGAGGCGGCACAGGCACGCCTCGGTGTTGGCGCAGGTCGAGTCCTGGCAGTCGACGTTGCCGTTGCAGTCGTCGTCCTTGCCGTTGCCGCAGATCTCGGTCGGTCCGCAGTTGCACTTCGGATCGCTCTTGCACACCGGGTCGCTGCAGTCCGCGAAGCCGTTGCAGTCGTCGTCCTTGGCGTTGCCGCAGATCTCGACCGGGCCGCACTGGTTGCACGCCGGCAGCGTCGCGCAGGCCTTGTCCTGGCAGTCGGTCAGGCCGTTGCAGTCGTTGTCCTTGCCGTCGCCGCAGATCTCGATCGGGCCGCAGACGCACTTCGGGTCGTTCTTGCAGGCGGCGTCGGCGCAGTCGCTGAAGCCGTTGCAGTCGTTGTCCTTACCGTCGCCGCAGGTCTCGAAGGCTTCGCACTTCGTGCACTCCGGGAGCGCTCGACACGCGGGATCGCCGCAGTCCGTGAAGCCGTTGCAGTCGTCGTCCTTGCCGTTGCCGCAGGTCTCGAGGTTGCTGCACGTCTGGCAGCGCGGGTCGTTCGCGCACGCCTTGTCGGCGCAGTCCTGGACGCCGTTGCAGTCGTCGTCCTTGCCGTTGTTGCAGATCTCGGCCGGCCCGCACTGCGAGCACGACGGACCGGCGGCGCACCGCGGATCCGTCGTGCTCGCAGTGCGGGC
>JBKJQC010000931.1:0-4114 GCA_046593995.1 Polyangiales bacterium | reverse complement strand
CCGCCGCGACGAGCGATCCGCCCGCACCGACGTGGTTCGCGAAGAGCGGGAACGCGCGTAGACCGGCGATCACCCCCTCTGCGCGCGCGATGCTCGAGGTCGAGCCGACGGAGAGCTGCGTCTGCTCCGTGCCGTCACGCCCGGTGCACGACGAGAACGCGAGCGCGAGGGCCGCAGCAGCTCTCACCTCGCGGGATAATCCGGACATTCGTCCCAGGGTACACCCTGTGTCGGCCTCACGCGACGCACGAGCCGCGAGGGGTCCGCGCGGTGCGAAACAAGAAAATGCGCGGGGTCGTCGCGGGGCCTTCCTTTCGGACGGCGACCCGCGACGACCCCGTGCGGTAAGACAAGCAGGAAGGAAGCGGTACTTCTGTCTTCCCCTTCAGCAACGGCGATGCCGACGGCGTTTTCTCGGAAGTTTTCACTACCGGGCCGAGACGGACCCCGATCGCGAAGTCATGGGTCCCGAGAACGCCGTGGCTCAGCCGAGGACTCGCTCGAGGAACCGCCGCGTCCGCTCCGTCGCGGGCTGGTCGATGACCTGGCGCGCAGCTCCGATCTCGACGATCTGCCCGCTCGCGAGGACGGCCACGCGGTCGGCCGCCCGACGCGCGAACCCGATCTCGTGGGTGACGAGCACCAGCGTCATGCCGTCGCGCTTGAGCGACTCGATCACCTGGAGGACCTCCCCCTTCAGCTCGGGATCGAGCGCGCTCGTGATCTCGTCGCAGAGGAGCCCCTTCGGTTCCATCGCGAGCGCACGCGCGATGGCGACGCGCTGCTTCTGCCCTCCGGACAGCTCGCGCGGATAGGCCAACGCGCGGTCCGCGAGGCCGACGCGGGCGAGGAGCGCGTGTGCGCGTTCGAGCGCCTCGCTTCGCTGCACGTTGCGCACGTGGATCGGCGCCTCGGCCACGTTCTCGAGCGCGGTCATGTGCGGGAAGAGCTGGAAGTCCTGGAACACCATGCCGACGAGCGTGCGCGCGTCGCGGGCGGCGAGCCGACTCGCGCGCGCATCCGCCGACGGGCCGAGCTCGCACTCCTCCACGCGGATCGTTCCCTCGTCGAACGGCGCGAGGCCGTTGATGCAGCGGAGGAGCGTCGACTTGCCCCCACCGCTCGGACCGAGGAGCGCGATCGTCTCCCCCGCCGCGATCTCGAGGTCGATGCCGTCCAGCACGAGCTGCTCGCCGTACTTCTTGCGAACCCCGCGGAGCGCGATGGCGACGCTCACGTCATGCCCTTCGCGACGCGCGCCTCGAGGGTCCGCGAGAGGAACCCGAGCGGCACGGAGATCATGAGATAGAGCGCCGCGGTCGCGAGCCCGATCTCGAGGTACTTCATGCTCGATTTGGAGAGGATCTGGTACTGCTTCGTCAGCTCGACGACGGCGATCACGCTGACCAAGCTGGTGTCCTTGAAGAGCGCCACGAAATCGTTGGTCATCGGAGGGAGCACGACCCGCATCGTCTGCGGGAGGATGATCCGTCGGAAGGTGAGTGAGCGCCCCATGCCGAGCGACGCCGCCGCTTCCCACTGGCCGACCGGGATGGCCGAGATCCCGGCGCGATAGATCTCGGCCTCGTACGCGGCATAGTTCAAGCCGAAGCCGAGGATCGCCGCGCTCATCGCGGGCAGCTTCACGCCGAGCGAGGGGAGCCCGTAGTAGAGGAAGAAGATCAGGAGCAGCACCGGGATGCCGCGGAAGATCTCGACGTAGAGCGTCGCGAGCCAGCGGAGCGGCAGCGGCCCCCACAGCCGTGCGGTCGCGATCGGCAGGCCGAGCATGATCGCGAGCGCCATGCTCACGACGGAGATCAGGACCGTCGTCCACGCGCCGCGGAGGAGGAGCGGGAGATAGAGGGCCGGCGTCCACTTCCGCGCCGACTCCGCCGCGACGTCCGACTTCGCAGCGAGCGCGTGCTGGTCGTCGTTCCACAGCCCCCACTTCCGGTAGATGCGCTCGAGCTCTCCACGCGCATGGAGCCGCTCGAGCGCGCCGTCGAAGCGGGTGGCCAGCGCCTCGTGCTGCTTGCCGAACGCGATGGCGTAGGTGCCGCGGGCGATCGCGTCGCCGGTGAAGCGCAGCTTCGGGTCCGGACGCGCCCAATACACCGCGATGGGGAGATCGAGCAGCACCGCGTCGAGGCGCGCGAGCCCGAGATCGCGATAGGGCTCGGCCTGGCCGTCGTAGACCTTCTTCGGGAGGCCGCGCGCATCGAGCAGTCGCTCCGCGGCGGTGTCGCCGAGGGTGCCCACGGTGCAGCCGCCGGCCTTTACGAGCGCGAGGCAGGCGTCGAGGGTGTCGAAGCGATGGTCGTCGGCGCGCGCGACGAGCTGCAGCCGATAGACGTAGTACGCGCGCGAGAAGCGGACGCGCTGCAGGCGATCGGGGGTGATCTCCAGACCGTTCATGGCGAAATCGAGATCGCCGCGCTCGACGCCGACGAGCAGCGAGCCGAACTCGTACTGCACGAAGTCGATCGGCTCGCCGATCTCCTTCACGAGCTCGGCGACCAGCTCGACCTCGAAGCCGACCACCTTGTCGGGCGCTTGGGGATCGCGGAACACGTAGGGCGCGCCCCCTTCGGCGTCGGCCCCCCAGCGGAGCCGCGCGCGCGCGGGTGACCACCATGTCAGCAATGACATGAATGTCAGCAATGTCAGGATCGCGAGGAGCCCGCGCTTCACGCCGTCCTCCGCTTCTTCCGCAGCGCCGCCGCCATGCGACGCACGGCCTCACGCAGCTCGCGCGGTTCGAGCGCGGCGAATCCGAGCCGCGCCGACGGCCGCGACCGACCGTCGAACGCGAAATAGCGCCCCGGGGTGAACGCCACGCCGAGCGCGAGGCCGCGCAGAGACCACGCGTCGACGTCGATGTCGGGATCGACGCTCACCCACAGCGCCATCCCGCCGGCGGGCGCCTTGGCCTCGATCACGCCCGGCAGGTGCTCCGCGAGAGCCTCGAGAAGCGTGTCGCGCCGCACGCGATAGAGCTTTCGCACGCGTCGCGCGTGGCGCTGCACCTCGGCGTCCTCGATCAGCTCCGCGACCGCGAGCTCGACCGCGGGATCGCCCTGTCGGTCGATGCTCGCGCGCAACGCCGTCAGCCGATCGACGAGCGGCGCCGGCGCGACGACGAAGCCGATCCGCAGCCCCGGCGCGAGGATCTTCGAGAGGGTGCCGATGTAGATCACCGACCCCGCGTCGTCGGCGCTCGCGAGCGGCAGCACCGGGCGCCCCTCGTAGTGGAACTCGAAGTCGAAGTCGTCCTCGACGATCGCGAGCTTCGCCCGGCGCGCGTGCTCGAGGAGCGCGAGGCGCCGACCGGGAGCGAGCGTCACCGTCGTCGGATACTGGTGATGCGGCGTGACGTAGACGGCGCGTACGCGCTCCTGCGCCGCGAGGAGATCGACGCGCAGTCCGCCTTCGTCCACGGGGATCGGCACGAGCTTCGCCCCCGCGTTCTCGAATGCGTTCCACGCGGGTCGGTAGCCGAGCGCCTCGACCGCGACCACGTCGCCCGGGCGGATCAGCGCGCGCGCCACGAGGTCGAGCGCCATCTGGCTCCCGCGCGTGACGAGCAGCGTGTCGCGCGCCTCGCTCCCACGGAGGCGCATCCCGCGGAGGTGCGAGAGCATGGCGGCGAGCGCGTCGCGCAGCTCGAGGTTCCCGCGCGGATCGCCGTAGCCGAGGATCGCCCCGCCGCGACGGAGCGCGCGTCGATACGCGCGCGCGAGCGCCGCCGTCGGGACGAGACGCGCATCGGGCGCGCCGTGCGCCATCACCAGTGTTCCACGGGGGTAGACCGGGTAGACGGGCATCCCCCAGCGCGGCGTGCCGACGGGGGGAAGGTCGAACGCGGTGCGCGGTGGCACCGCCGTCCGCGGCGCGGCCTTGGGCGAGAAGCGTCGTGGCGCAGGATCGGGGAGATCGCGCGTGACGAACGTCCCGCCGGCGGGCCGCGTCTCGATCCAACCCTCGGCCGCGAGCTCCCGATACGCGGCGAGCACGGTGTTGCGGTGCACGCCGAGCGAGGTGGCAAGGGTGCGCGATCCCGGGAGGGCGTCACCGGCGCGCAGGCGGCCGCGCCGGATGTCGTCGGAGATGG
>JBKJQC010000916.1:0-5573 GCA_046593995.1 Polyangiales bacterium | reverse complement strand
CTCGGGGCGTGGAACTGCAGATGAGGTGGCGGATCACATCTCTTCGATCATCGTCACCAAGGTGCTGCCCGTGCTGGCGCCGCTCACCTCGGAGGCCGCCATTCGCGATCATGTGCTCGGTGGAGGGAACTTTGGTCACTGCGGGATCGACCCGCTCGACATGGCGGTGCTCACCGCCAAGCATGGCCCGCCGGAGGCCTTCGAGCGCTACGCCGAACGAACCCTCACGAAGCCAGACTGGCCCGAGCAATATTATCGGCCGCTGATCGAGCGCCTTCGACGAGGCGACTTCTACGCGCCGGGCTTCGCGCCGGGTGAGAAGGGCGAGCCGAAGAAATGACTCGTCTGGACGCGTTCTCGCGGCCCCATGTGAAGCGGATCGACCCCCGCAGACGAGAGCGGTGCGCCCGATGAGCGCGTCCGTCTTTTTGGTCCGCCCGCAGGCGGAGGGCGCGATGGCTGCGAGCGACTACGAATCTCAGCCGGGGTTCGAGAACGATTGCCAGGCGTGGGCCGCGTTCTTCGTCCAGGTCGATGAAGATGCGCAGCTCCGCGCGCTGTTGACGGCTGCGGACGTGGCACCGCTGCTCTCGTTGACCACCGCAGGGCTGAGCGACGGCGAGGTGACCTGGACGAGGCCGGCGGCCCTCTCCGCGGCCGCGCGCAGGCTGCGATCACTGGTGGAGGCGCAGGCCGAAAGCGTCGAACCGATCGTGTCGAGCTACGACGAGGGCGCGAACCACCTCGACGACGTGCGCGTCGAGTTCATCACCGATCTCCGTGATTTGGCTGTAGCCGCGGACTGGGCCGCGACGCGTGGCTGGCAACGGGTCGCGATCGAGGTGAGCTGGTGATGCGGCGCAGAACGACGTTCGCGTTTCTGTCCGCGACCAGGGGCGCCCTCGTTGCAGGGGCAGCGCTGTTGGCCGCCTGCGGAGGTGGCGACGAGAACGGGGGCACATCGGCAGACGACAGCGGTCGAGACGAAGTCGCGCTCGTCGACGATGCCACCGAGCCGCTCGACAGCGGGACCGATGTGACCGGCGACGCGGCCAACGACGCCACGGGTGACGGCTCACCGACCGACGCCAGCGCTGAGTCTTCGGCCGACGTGGATTTTGCGGAGGGCGGGGATGCACTCGCGGACGCAGCCCCTGTCGGCGACTCTGAGGCCGGCGTGCTCGATACCGGAGCGACGCCATCCCGTACGTCCGGCGCGCCGTGCGCCACCGGCGCGGACTGCGACTCGGGGCGTTGTATCGACCTCGGTGAAGGGCGACGGGTCTGTTCGGCAGCGTGCACGACTGCGCTCGACTGCGTCGTCGGGTGGACGTGCGGCGCGGGCCGAACCTGCCGTTGTACGGTGCAGAAGGAGACGTGCAACGGCCTCGACGACGACTGCGACGGCCTCGTCGACGAGGACGAAGACACCGCCGCCGAGTGCGCGGCCACGCGCGGTCCAGGCTTTCGCTGCGTCGGGGCGAGTTGCAGTTGCCCGGCCGAGCGGACGTGCGGAACCTCGTGCGCCGATCTCACGAAGGACCCGATGCACTGCGGAAAGTGCGACAACGCATGTCCGACCGGCGCCGCGTGCACCGCGGGTCGCTGCGTGTGTCCCGGAAGCGGTCTGACCGCGTGCGGCCTCGCGTGCGTCGACACCCAGACGAATCCCGATCACTGCGGCGCGTGCGGCCGCGCCTGCGCGCGCGACGCGACATGCGTCGGTGGAACGTGCGCTTGCAAGGTCTCGGCGCTGACTGCGTGCAGCGGGCTGTGCGTCGACCTCACGAAAGACCGCGAGCACTGCGGCGGCTGCGAGCGCATCTGCGTCGCCGGTGCCGCGTGCGATGCCAGCAACTGCACGTGCAGCGACGCCACGCGTACGCAGTGCCCAACCGGTTGCGTCGACATCAAGACCGACGTCGCGAACTGCGGAGGATGCGGGAAGGCCTGCTCCGCACGAGCGGAATGCGCGAACGGTAGTTGTTCGTGCACCGCGGGGCTGACTTCGTGTGGCGGCGCATGCGTCGACCTGCAGAGCGACGAGCAGAACTGTGGTGGCTGCGGCACAAAGTGCATCGGTCCGTGCACGAGCGGGCGCTGTCCGCAGGCGGTCGCGACGGGGCAGAGCTACCCGTGGGCGGTCACCGTCGACGCGGAGAACGTCTATTGGACGAACTGGCTCCCGGGTGCCGTCAGCAAGGCGCCGCTCGCGGGCGGGCCGGTAAAGGTGCTCGCGTCGGGCGTCGCGGCACCGCAGCGACCGGTCCTCCAACCGCAGGGAATCGCGGTGGATCAGAACCGTGTGTACTTCTCGAACCGCACGGGCAACTGGATCATGTCGGTGCCGCGTGACGGTGGCACCACGAGCGTCGTTGCCGAGTGGCCGAGCGCCAACGAGCACTGGCTTCCGAGTGGCGTCGCGATCGACTCGGAGTACGTGTACTGGGGCAACATCTCACTCGGTCAACCGGTCAGGCGTGCGCCGCTCACCGGAGGCGCGGCGACAGGCTTACTCCCGGCCAGTGTGCAGAGCGGCGCGGAGTGTGTCGCGGTCGACGATCAGTTCGTCTACTACAGCGTGCCGTTGTGGAAGCCGTCCGGCGCGATCCTGAAGGTGGCGAAGGCCGGCGGCACAGCGGTGCTTCTCGCCAGCGCAGATTTCCCGTCGGGCATCGCGATCGACGCCAACTTCGTCTACTGGGTGAATCGCCGCGACAGCACCGTGATGAAGGTGGCGAAGTTAGGCGGCGTCGCGACGACGCTGGCCACGCAGCAAGGTGAGCCGCGCTACATCGCCGTCGATGGTGAAGCCATCTACTGGACCGCATACCTCAACGGCACCGTGATGAAGCTCCCGCTCGTGGGCGGCTCGCCACGCGCGATCGCGTCGGCGCAGTCGTTCCCCTTGGGCATCGCACTCGACTCGACGCACGTCTACTGGGCGAATTTCGGTGACGGGACGATCGCCCGGGTACCGAAGTGATCGGGTGAGGTCCCGAGGAGCCCGGCCGAAGCCCGACCCGCGTACCCACGCGATGGCGCGAGATGTGTTCTCGGTCTGACCAGGCGTCATGGGCCGTGCGCGCGCGGGACGTCGGAGAAGAACGACCAGACGGCGACCAACCAGAAGACTGCGGAGGTCAAGAGACCGATCACCGCGAGACCGACGGCGAGATGGCGAGATGCCGACGCGACGCATGCCGCGTTCCCCTTGCGCGGCTCGCCTTCCACAGGGCTAGCGGCGCGGTGATGGGCGCGCACAGCATCACGGACACTACCGCGAGCACGAGCGCGCTGTTCGCGTGCCTGTCGGCGCGTTCGTCGACGCGATCGTCGTGGGCCTCGGGCGGCGCGTACGGGTTCATCGGAAACCCTTACTGCGATCACCCTCGCGACGCTGGACGGACGTGGGCGACAGGCTCGGATGGACGCGTGCGTCTGCGTTTCGCCGCGGCGGCGCTGCGACACGCCGGTCGAACGCCGGGCGATGCTCGGCGGCTTTCCTGGCTCGACGGCCGTGTTGATCGATCGAAGTGCGAGCAAGACGACCGCCGAGAAGCGCTGGACGACAGTCAGCGACGGCTCCGACCACGTTGCCCCCGCGAGAATTCCGGCGGATTCGTGGCGCGGCTTCAGCTTTGCGCCTCGCGGGCAGATGGGTCGCTGCACCTCTCGCGGTCCCATCAGCGCGGTGAAACCGAGCGTGAGCAGGGCCGAGAGCACCGCCACCTGCGGGGTCATGGCGAGGACCGGCCCGCCTCCGCGTCCGACGCCGCCAAAAGGCGGCTGGAGGTGTCCCCAGCGCTCGGTGAGCACGTCGAACGCATCGAACAGGGTGGGCTCTTCCACGGGCGACACGCCGTCGCGTTCATCCCAGGGTGCTCGCTCCGCCATCGCTCCAGTCTGCCACAGGATCCGTTACCCGCTGGTTGCCCAAGCCGGTGTCACCTGGTGCTGGTTCGCGTCGCCTCACGTCGGTCGTTCGATCGCGGAACCCCGAGAAAACCCGCTGTCGCGCGTGTTCGGCCGCTCGTCGTTGACGGCCGTTTCAAATCCCACCTCCCCGACCATTGCGTGCGCTGCGTTGCAGCGACGCCAGCTCGGTGGGCTTCGCGTGGGGCCAGCCCGTCGGCGACCGTCAGCTCGTCAGGCTTCATGGGATGCATACCCCGGAAAAGCACTGCGAGCCGGCGACGCAGACTTCGTCGTTCACCGCGACCTGGACGCATCGTTCACCCACGGCCAGGCGCATCGTGCACTTGGAGTCCGACGTGGCGCAGTAGAGCCCGTGGTCGCAGGCGCCGTTGTCCAAGCAGGGCTCGGAGGCCTTGCGCGCGGGGACGCACTTCGCCGGCCCCCCGAGCGTCGTGCGCACGCACGTGTCACCACCGGCGCAGGCAAACCTATCGGCTCCCGCCCAGAACGGCTCCGAACAGTCACTTCCCGCAGCGTGGTCCGCCGCGCAGACGCCGCGGGTACCCGACACCTTGCAGAACGCGCCGTCGACGCAGGTGTTGACGTCGTGGTCGGCGAGCGGCGCCATCGTGCACGGGCTGCCGATCGCGCCGCGCGCCGCGCAGCTCCCTCCCGACTTGTCCCAGATGCCGACGCAGTACGCGTTCGGCCCGCAACTGTCGCCGGCGCAGCTCGTCACGAGGCGCGCGCAGACCCGTGGACAGTCCAGGCCGGCCTTGCACGCCGGATGGGACTGGCACTGCAACCCTTGCGCGCATCGGTAGTCCGGGCAGGGCTCGCCCTCGCTCGCCGGGGGGCCGACGTCCTTGGATCCTGCCTCGCTCGAATCGTCGCTACGGGTGTCGGCGGGATCCGCCGCATCCGCAGTGACATCGGCGTCCGTCCCTGCACCTGCGTCGCCACCACTGCAGGCGAACGAACCGCTCGAGAAGAACGCGACGATGGCGACCACGGCGGAGCGCGCGGGAAACATCGTCATGCGCGAGAGCGTACACCCACGTCGACAGCTCGAGCGTGATCGCCGCTTCCGCAGCAGCGGTGCCGTGCGTCGTCCCACCCGCGCCGTCGGCGACGACGAGCACCGGCGCGCGTCCGATCTCGAACACCGCGGCGCGATCCTGCGACCGCGCGCCTGCGGCGAGATCGAGGCGCGCGAGCACGAAATCCACGCGAGGAGCGTTGCAGCGGTCGGCATCGACTCTGCACTGCGGACGCGCAACATGCAGGCGGCACACGACACTGTGACGGGGCAGCACGAACGAGATCACGACGCGAACGTCGGGGCGCTCACGTCCGGTCTCCATCCGACGGTTGCGCCGCCGGCGATCGCGACGCTGTACGCGGCCGCGCTGCGCGCGCGGGGAGATCGCGCGCTTCGCGAAGTGTGCGCGCGCGTCTCGCAGTGTTTGTTCGCCGAGCCGCTCGAGATTCGCCCGTCCTCCGACGCGCCTGTCTCCGAAGAGATGCCGCAGGTCGATTGGCTGGCGAAGCTCGCGCGCTTCGCGCCGCACGTCCGCGGATCGGTCGTCGAGCCGTCGGCGCCGATCCGGACGACCGCCGCCCCCGAGCACGTCGCGCGGGCGATCGGCTCGGCG
>JBKJQC010000905.1:0-4398 GCA_046593995.1 Polyangiales bacterium | reverse complement strand
GTCTCGGAGACGGTCGCCATCCCCGCGAGCGTGCCGAAGACCAAGAACGCGCGTCCTTCGCGGTCGGCGGTCGGACGAGCGGGACGTCGCAACGCACCGTAGCGCGCGGCGCGTGTGGTAACTTTCGAGGCCGTGACGACCTCGAACAAGCAAGATCCGAAGGCCGGGCCGCGCTCGGTCGACCGCTCCTCCGACACGCGATCGCCGAAGGGCCCGCTGTTCGGGCGCCTCCCCGAGCTGCGCCTCCTCGAGCAGGCGTACGACGCCGTCATCAACGGCGGCGGCGCGCATCTCGTCACGCTCGTCGGCGCGACCGGCATCGGCAAGTCCCGCCTGGTGGGTGAGTTCCTCGAGCGCGCCGAGGAAATGTCCGCCCGCGCGCACCCTCGCGTGCTCCGCTCGATCGCGCGTCCGCACGGGAGCGCGTACGACGTCCTCTCGCGCCTCCTCCGCGCCCGCTTCGACATCCCGCACGGTATCCACGACGAGGTCGCGAAGGAGCGTCTGCGCGAGCAGGTCGCCGAGCTCCTCGACGATCGGAAGGTGGGCGACGTGCTCTACTTCCTCGGTCCGCTCGTCGACCTCGAGTTCGACTCTTCGCCGTTGATCCAGGCGATCGAGGACGATCCGGTGCAGCTCCGCGCGATCCGCCGAGCGGTCCTCAAGCGCATCGTCGAGGCCGAAGCGAGCGCGCACGCGCAGCGCGGTCTGCTCGTCCTCGTCCTCGAAGATCTCGACGAAGCGCAGGACGACTCGCTCGAGATCATCGAGCACCTCGCCGCGCACGTGCAGGCGCCGGTGCTCATGGTGGTGACCGCGCGTCCCGAGCTCCTCGCGCGGCGCGCCGGTTGGACGGCGATCGCGGGAGAGCGACACACGACCCTCGAGGTCGGGCCGCTCCCCGAGATGGACGCCGAGCGCATGATGGAGCAGCTCCTCGCGCCCGTCGCGGCGAACGGCGACGAGATCCCGCAGGACCTCATCGACGCGGCCGTCGACATGGCCGGCGGCAACCCGGCGCTCCTCGAGAAGATGGTCCGCATCCTCCACGACAGCGGCGTGCTCCGCGTCGAGCAGCAGTCGACCGACGATCCGGACATCACCGAAGAGCGCTGGCACGTGAGCCTCGGGCGACTCTCGGCGGTGTCGCTGCCGATGAACGTGCAGGACGCCGTCGCCGCGCGGCTCGGCGCGCTCTCGACGCCAGAGCGCGAGACGCTCGAGCGGGCCGCGGCGATGGGCTCGGTGTTCTGGCTCGGCGGACTGATCGTCCTCGGCCGCCTCGGGACGCGCGCGCCGGAGATCTGGGACCCGGCCCACGGCGACGAGACGCCCGACGTGAAGTCGATCCTCGAGGACCTCGTCGCGCGCGACTACGTGCTGCGCATGCCGGACTCGACCTTCCCCGGGGAGGACGAGTACGTCTTCAAGCACAACCTCGAGCGCGAGGCGCTCGAGAAGCTGATCCCCGCGGCGAGCGCGCGCAAGTACCACCAGTCCATCGCGGACTGGCTCGAGTTCCGCACTGGCGTCCGCTCGCACGAGGAGCACGTCGCGCGGCTCGCGTGGCATCGCGAGAAAGCCGGCTCCCGTACGCGCGCTGCGCTGACGTGGAACGAGGCGGGCGACATCGCGCGCGCCCGCTACGCGAACGCCAAGGCGGCGGAGTGCTATGCACGCGGCCTCGAGCTCCTGAGCGATGACGACGCGCGCGCGCGGCTCTCGGCGCTCCACCACTACGGCGACGTGCTCACGCTCCTCGGGCAGTACGACGAGGCGCTCGCGCAGTTCAACGCGATGCAGGCGCTCGCGTACTCGCTCGACCTCAAGGCCAAAGCCGGCGCGGCGCACAACCGCATCGGTCGTCTCTACCGCGAGTCGGGGCGGCTCGACGAGGCCGTGCGTCACCTCCAGGTCGGCCACGCGCTCTTCCACCTCGCCGGCGACGAGCGCGGCGTCGCCTCGTCGCTCGACGACATCGGCAAGCTCGCGTGGATCCGCGGCGACTACGCGGCCGCCCTCGAAGACATGCGCAAGGCGCTCGGCACGCGCAAGCGCCTCGGCGATCGCCGCTCGATCGCCCTCTCGCTGAACAACCTCGGCCTGGTGCTGCAGGACAGCGGTCACTTCAAGGAAGCGCTCGAGGCGTTCGAGCAGGCGCTCCGCATCCGCCGTGAGATCGGCGATCTCGTCGGCGTCGTCACCACCCTGAACAACCTCGGCACGGTCGCGCAGGATCAGCGCGACGACGTGCGCGCGATGGCGCTCTTCCAAGAGGCGCTCGGCATGGCCCGCGAGATCGGCGACCGGCACAAGATCGTCCTCGTGCTGACGAACGTCGGCGAGACGCTCTACCGCACCGGCGAGGTGGAGCGCGCGCTCGAGACGCTCCGCGAGAGCGAGCAGCTCGCCGAGGAGATCGGCGATCGCATGCTCCTCGCAGAGGCCGTGCGCGGACTCGGCAAGGCGTGGCTCCTCCGCGGCGATCTCCCGAAGGCGCGCGAGTACACGGCGCGCGCGGTGGCCCTCTTCGAGCAGGTGCGCTCCAAGGTGCAGATCGGCATCGCGCTCCGCACGCTCGGCGAGGTCACCGCAGCCGGCGGTTGGGGACAGGATCACGTCTCGAAGGCGAAGGGGTACTTCCTCCGCTCGATCGCCCTCTTCGACGAGTGCGGCAACGAGGTCGAGTCCGCACGAAGCTTCCGCGCCTACGCGGAGTTCCTCCGCAAGCTCGTCGAGTTCCAGACGGATGGCGCGCTGCAGGCCGAGGCCGCGGACTTCGATCGTCGCGCGGACGACGTCTTCGCGAAGCTCCGCATCAGCGCGGTCGGGATCGATCCCGGCGCGTTCTTCTCCTGAGCCGCGCGATCAGGACGGCGGCTTCGCGCGACAGATGTTGAAGCCGTCGGGGCCGGGCAGGCACACCAGCGGCGCGCAGCAGGCCTGCGCGTCTCCGCACGCCGCCCCGAAGGGCGTGCACGTCCCGGCGTCGGGCGGCGGGGGCGGGGGCGCTCCGGCGCAGCCGAACTGCACGCTGACCTTGCCGCCGGGATCGGCCTTGAGCCCCGAACAGGCAGTGCCGCAGAGCAGGATCTTCGTGCCGTCGGCGGAGACCTGCCAGCCGTTCGCGCCCGTGCATGGGTTCGCGGCATCCTTCGTGATCGGGACGCTGCCGCCGCTGGACGGCGTGTAGATGACGTTCACCTTGTTGGGATCGAACGTCTCACCCGCAGGAGCCGGCGGGATGGTGACCTCGCAGGCGACCGCGGCTGCGATGTCCTTCCCCATCTCCGCGAAGATCGGGCCGTAGTCCGTGTCGCAGACCGGCCACCACTTCCCCTTGGTGAGCTTCGCGAGCGCGATGTACTGCGCGCTGTTGTTCACCGCTGTGCCGCACTGCGTCTCCGAGGGATATTTGTTGGCGCCCGCGATCGGGTAGAAGACGTAGTTCCGCTTCGCTGCCGTACCGAAGTGTCCGCCCGGCTTGGCGAGGAGCTGGGTGTCGAACTGTGTCGCCGTAGGATTGCCCGTTCCGCGCGAGTCGTCGTCCGTCACAGGGACGAAGATCTTCAGCGCTGCCGGCCGGAGGAAGTCCCTCCACGCCTTGGTGCTGGGCGGGTTCTGGTCGTACGTGGAGAGGTACAGCTTCAGCGCGTCCAAGGACCCGACCTCTTGGTCGACCACGCGCAGGAGCGCCGAGCTCGTGCAGTTCGGACCGCCGAGCGGCTCGGGGACGCAGACCTTGAAGGCGTTCCCTCCGCTCGGGTTCTTCCCGGCGATCATCACCACGCGGTAGTCGAGCCCCGTGGCCTGGAGGTAGGTGGAGAGCTTGTTGATGTTCGCCTTCACCTGCACGATCTCGGCGGTCATGCTCCCCGACTGATCGATCGCGAAGATGATGTCGACCGGCGGCTTGACCGCCGCGACCTCGCTCGTCGCGCAGGTCGTGTCGGCGGGGGCCACGTACGAATCGACGAGGCCGGTGTCTGCGGCGGCGGTCTCGTCGCCGGAGCCGGTGTCCATGGTGCCGAGGTCGAAGCCAGTGCCGCCGTCGTCGTCGCCGGTGTCGTCACCGATCGTCCCGTCGCCGCTGGCGCCGTCGCCGGTCGCCCCGGAGTCGTCGTCGATCAGGTCGAGCTCGTCGTCCTTGGAGCTCGTGGCGCCACAGCCAGCGAGTGCAAACACCACCAAGAACCCAGTCGCGACTCGGCGCATGACCTAAGATTGAACGAATACGGCACAGCCAACAAGGTGGGCGGAGCGGCCTACCGGTGGGTTACCCCTGCGCCGCCGCAACTCGACGCCAGGACGTCCGTATTTTCTCGGCGAATCGTGGTTCGGTCGGTGGCGCCGACAGCGACCGGACGCCCGACGCCACCACGGCCAGCGTCCCGGACA
>JBKJQC010000593.1:0-5851 GCA_046593995.1 Polyangiales bacterium | reverse complement strand
ATCCCGATGGGCGACGCGCGGCTCGTCTACTGCCCGGCTTCCCAGGCGAGCGCGATCTCGAGCCCGCCCGATCGCTCGGCCAAGCCGAAGGTCGCTTCGAACCGCGTGTCGACGCGTCCCGCGAGCCCGCGCGCATCGTCACCTGCAATCCCCGCACAGGGCCCCGCACAGGGCGAGCGCTTCGACGAAGACGCCGCGACGATGATGAACATGCCCGGCGTCGAGCTCCCGAGGCAGGGCCGAGCGCCAGCCGCTCACGGAGCGGGAGCGAGCGCGCTCTCCTCCGACGACCTCGACGAGGCGACGGGGAGCATCCCCCTGCCCCACGGGAAGCCGCTCGATGAGGCCGGCGCTCCCCAGGCCGGCATGTACGAAGAGGACGTCCCGACCACGCGCGCCCAGATGGGCGACATGGACGGTGAGACGACCCGCGCGCTGCCGCTGCCTGCGATCGCCGGTGGACCTGGCAGAGGGCACGCGCCGGCGCCTCCCCGACCGATGGCGCCCATGCCGCACATCCCGCCGATGACGATGCCGGTCGTCATGCCGCGTCCGGGTGCTCCGCCGCTGAACGCCGACGCGTCGCAAGGGCCGATCGCAGCGCCGCCCGCCGCGGCGCCGACGGGCCCGGCGAAGGTCTCGCCGCTCGTCCAGCTCAAGGCGCAGTGGAAGGAAGCGTCTCTCCCGAAGAAGGCAATCGCGCTGCTCCTGCCGCTCGCGTTCGTGATGGTGATCTTCGGGCTCGACGATCCACCGACGCCGCCGCCGAAGTCCGCGACCGCGACGAGCAGCGCGAGCGCGACGGCAAAGGCCAAAGAGCCGAAGACCAAAGAGCCGAAGACCAAAGAGCCGGAGTCCGAGCCTGCGCCGACCGTCGCTGCGAAGGCCGAGCCGGCGACCAAGCCCGAGCCGGTCCCGAAGGCCGAGCCGAAGCCGGAGCCGACCCCGAAGGGGAAGGACATCAAGGGCTCGTCGCCGTCGACGACGGGCTCGACGAAGACCCCGGAGCGCGCCGCGATCGATTCGATCGCCGCCGGCGCGTACGATCCCGCCGCGAAGCAGTACGAAGAGCTGGCGAAGCAGCACCCCGACAACCCGGCCTACAAGGAAGCTGCGCGCATCCTCAAGGCGAAGGCGGGACCGAAGAAGTAGCGTTCGCCTTGCGACGCGGTAGATCGAGGTGCATGCGATCCCTCGCGCTCGTCGGTCTCGCGCTGGCTGCTCTCGCAACCGCTTCGTGTCATCGCACCCCTGCGGCGACGACGTATCACTTCGACGCGAAGGCGGCGGAGCCCGGGACGACGTATCGCTGGGCGTTCGACCCCGCGCCGCATTTCGCGCCGTCGCCCCCATCGCCGATTCAGGCGACGACCCCGCACGAGCGCTTCTTCGCAGTGCTCGGGCGGTGGCACGTCGAGCGTGACGAGTCCGCGCCCTCCGCGCCGCACGTGCTGCGGCAGGATCGGGTGTACAAGTCGCACGAGGCGCCGCGAATCCTCGTCGAGCACCTCGCGTTCGCGAGCTTCCGCATCAAGGCGACGTGCAAGGTCGAAGGCGATGGGAGCTGCGGCGTCGTCTTCCACGCGAAGGACGGTGAGGAGTATCTGTCGGCGCGGTTCGATCCGCGCACCCGCGAGGTCGTGCTCGTCCGCGTGCTCGGCGACGGCGAGACGGTCCTCGAGAAGAGCACTTCACCGATGGGAGTGAGCGACGAGTGGCACGCCCTCGAGGTGACCGTCCACGGCCGCGACGCGTACGTCACGGTCGACGGGACCCTCGCGTTCTCCGCCGTGCTCCCCGAGTCGGGGGGCGGGCTCATCGGGCTCGCGCACCGCGGTGAAGGCGTAGCATCGTTCGACGATCTCGAGGCGACGGCCTACAAGCTCTGAATGCATCGTCGTCGGTTCCTGACCGCCGGGGCCGAGGTCGCGCTCGCCGGCTCCGTAGCGTGCGCCGGGTGTGGCAGCGACTCGGCCGAGGGCATCTCGGGGCCGGTGTCCGGCGGCAACGTCAAAGACGTTCCGGTCGGTCACTTCGCGTTCGTCCCCGGTCGCCCCGTCGTGCTCGCGCGCGACGCGGACGGCCTCTATGCCTTCTCGTCGATCTGCACCCACCAGGGCTGCGACATCGCGAGCGAAGGCTCGATCATCACCGCCACGGGCACCGCGACGGGGCTCAGGTGCGACTGTCACGGCTCGATGTTCGACAAGAACGGAGCGGTGATCCGCGGACCCGCCCGCGCGCCTCTCGAGCACTACCAGGTCGATCTCGCCGCGGACGGAAACGTCACCATCCACGGCGGTGCGGTTGTGGGAGCAAGTGTGCGCACCAAGCCGAGCGCATGAGGCGTGAGGCCATCGTGAGAATCCCTCTCCCGTCGTCGCGGGCGACGCGCATACTGGGCGTGATGCGGGTTCGTGGTCTCGGAAGGAAGCACGCACTTCGCGTGCGCGTGATGGGGAGCCTCGCGCTCGCCGCGGCGGCGACCGCTGCGTGCGGCGGTGATTTCGACACCACGCGCGTCATCCCACCGCGCGACAGCGTCGGCCGCGAGCTCTACTCGCTGGTCTGCGATCGCGTCGCCGCGCAGGCGCTCCGCGAGGACGTGACGAGCGCGTCGTGGCACGGCGTCTGCCACCACGACGCGAAGGGCAAGTACTGGGACAAGGTCGACGTCTCGCAGCTCCTCCCCATCGACTCGATCGCGAGGAACGGCGACGGCGACGAGGTCTCGATCGAGCAGCAGAAGAAGCACCGCGCGTACCGCATCGGCCGCATCGAGGCGCTCGGCGCGCACCGCGAGGAGCTCGTGGGCGCGCTCGACTCGGCGTTCCCCGACGTCGACATCGTCGTCAAGGATCTGGGAAACCCGGATCCGACGAAGTCGTGCAACGCGCCGCTCGACAAGAAGAACCAGCGCGCGAAGCTCCTCCGCCAGCTCGCGGACACGCTGTCGAAGTTCATCGAGCTCTATCACGACGACACCATCCCGATGCTCACCGGCGCGCTCGGCCGGCTGATGCGCGACGTCTCGAAGGACAAGGAGGTCCAGGACGCGCTTGCGCGCATGGACGCGCGCCAGGGGTACCGCCCGGCCGCAGTCGCCCTCGGCATCGCGCGCCCCGCCCTCTCCTATCCGCGCCTCTTCGATCTCGCGGGCTCGCTGCTCAAGGTGATCGCGCACGACAGCGATCCCTATGCACTCTCTACCGCGGGCACGGGCGAGACCCGCAAGCGCATCCCCGGCGCCGCTGCGACGCAGTTCCAGTCCATGCTCCGTGTGCTCCACGAGGAGCTGCGCACCGCGAAGAGCGGACCGCCGATCGGCAAGCTCGCCGTCACGACCGATCCCAAGCTCGCGCGCGACGTGCTGTCGCGGCCGCGGAGCACGCTCGAGCTCTCGCGCTCGATCCTCCTCGCCGAGGACGACAAGTTCGGCGACGCGACGCAGATCCCGCGCTTCCTCGTGAAGCGCGACACGCGAGGCTTCGCGTTCGTGCCGCTCGAAGCAACGGGGCAGCTCCCCGGGCCGTTCGTCGACGTGGCCGGTGAAGCAGCTGCCCCGGACGGCCTGCCCGACATCGACGCGCTCGGGCAGTTCGTCACGCAGGGCAATGTGAAGGTGCCGACGCCGTTCTTCGCGATCGGCGCCCCCGACGGCGCCCGCGACAGCTTCGGCCGCGCGTTGAAGCCCGGCTCGCAGACCGAGCCGCTCTACAGCTACCTCGACGCGAGTCGCACGTTCATGGCGTCGCTCGTGCGGAGCATCCGACCGCTCGTCGAGACCGATCCGCAGAAGGGGCACGAGACGCTGTTGAAGCTCGTGGCCGGCGTGCCGGTGGTGCTCGGCCCGCGCGACGAGAACCCCGTCAGCGAGAAGGAGTATCCGCCGGATCCGCTGCTCGTCGAGCAGTGGATCGCCGCCCGGAGCGATCCGCCGCCGAAGAACCTCGGCACGCAGCCGGTGAAGCTGAAGTACCGCAAGTTCGACGCGACGCAGTCGCCGATCGTCGACCTCGTCCACGCGCTCGGTCAGATCATGGCGCGCCAGGAGATGGACGACACGCTCGCCGTCTTCCGCAAGCTGACGGCCGATCGCCCGGATCTGATGGCACGGCTCGTCGGGATCGGCCTGCACCTGAAGGGGATCGCCGACAAGCACCCGGAGGCGAAGATCCCCGAGAACTCACTCCTCTGGGACGAGGTGCTCGATACCGTCGCGAAGATGGCGCAGGCGCCCGGCCTCCTCGAGGATCTGGTCGCCGCGTTCGCCGACGACCGCACCGTGAAGCTCGATCGCGTCTTCGCGGCGTACATCAAATACAAAGACCACCTCACCTACGACCGCAACGACCTCAACGGCCCGGTGTGGAACAAGACCATCGGGGGCAAGGGCGGCCTGCAGACGCTCGTCGATCGCGCGCAGCCGGACACCGGCCAGAACCGCAGCGGCCTGCAGAAGTTCATGCAGCTCCTCCACGACGCGAACGGCCTCGCGGCGTGCACGAAGGACAACGCGGTCGCGCACATCGAGCTCGAGTGGCCCGCCGGCTCGGGGATCAAGATCAAGGTCGACTACCCGACGAGCAGCCTCACGCCCCTCCTCTGCGGCTTCGTCGGCGAGTCCGCACCGAAGAAGCTCCCGCTCTGCGGCGTGCTCCGGTTCGACAACGTGGCCGCGCTGCTCCTCGACGTCGCCCTCAACCGCGCCAAGTTCGACGTCCGCGACAAGTGCCTCGCCGCGCTGATGAAGTCGCCGCTGACGGCGATCGTCGGCGGCGTCGACAACTTCCTCGAGAACGTCTCCGGGATCAAAGGCTTCAACCTCAATCCGACGGTTCCCGGCGTCGGCCGCTTCGTCTTCTTCGACGTCGCACACGACGGGCTCCCCGGCGACACGATCAACGCGAAGACCAACAAGTTCCTCGGCGGCGTGCTCGATCCGGTGCCGTCGACGGTGTGTCCGCTGACGCCGTTCACCGACCCGAGCGACGGCAAGGTGTTCAACCTGCGGAAGTGCGCCAATTTCGAGGACAACATCCGCGCGCGCGACGAGGACGCGATCTTCCCGCTCGAGCTGATGGACTTCGTGACGAACGTCAAGCCGCTCGCCGCCTCGTTCGCCGATCACGGCCAGCCGCTCCTCTTCGTCGAGCTCTTCGACACGATGCATCGCCACTGGGGCTCGAAGGCGCAGACCGTGAAGGAGTGCGATCCGTCGCTCCCGAAGACCGACGCGCGCTGGTGCGCACAGGACGGCGCGGTGACCTACGAGCCGCTCCTCGCCGAGCTGCTCGAGACCGACCTGTTCACGACCATGCAAGAGGCCGTGAAGCACCTGAAGACGATCAAGGTGCAGCACTGCGACAAGTTCGACGACGCCTCGAAGATCTGCACGACGTCGCACGAAATCGACGGAGTCCAGGCGCTCGCGAGCGCCGTGCGCGTGCTCGTCGACCCGAAGCGCTCGGCTGGGATGACCGACAACCACGGCAACACGTTCGCGCTCCGCAACGACGGCACGAAGAACCCGCAGGTCACGCCGATCTACCTCTTCATCGATGCGCTGAAGTCGATCGACAAGGCCTTCGAAGGCTACGAGTCCGCCAGTCCGCCGGAGCCGCGCCTGAAACCGTGGCGTGAGGCGCGGTCCGAGCTCGTCGACCAGCTCTTCGCCGTCGAGGGCGCCGCCGCCGACAGCAAGTTCAAGAACCAGGCGATCCCCAAGATCCTCCCGCGGATCCTCGACCTCACGCGCGCGCAGATCGCTTCGCACTGCCCGAATCCGACCGCGGAGTGCACCTGGGCGAGCAAGGAGCTCTCGACCAGCCTGACCGAGGTGCTCTCGGGC
>JBKJQC010000441.1:0-11235 GCA_046593995.1 Polyangiales bacterium | reverse complement strand
CTGGGGCCAGGCCTCGAAGCGTCGCGATCGGCAGACTCTCGAGCCTCCGTGCCTCCGTGCCTCCGTGTTCAATCGATCAGGTACGCCGAGTTCGAGAATCGAGGTCGCTGATTTAGTCGAGGTGCATGCACGCGCAGCGTCGCCCGAGTCCACGTCGGAGCAGCGCGACCTGGGCAAGGCGCTGCTGTCACGGCGATGCCGACCAAGACGCGCCGATGGGGGCGCGGACGTCGCTCGCAAAGGCGTCGACGAGCGCGACTGCGTCCACGCGGACCTCGGCAGAGAGCGCGTCGACCTCCTTGCGGATCGCGCGTGCCTTGCCCGGCTCCACGTAGCCGTTCTCGAGGAACCACGCGAGGTCGTCCTCGATGCGCGCGAGGGCGTAGAGATCGAGCAGCTTCGAGACCGGCGCGCGTAGCGGCGCGTCGAGCGCCTGGACCGCTTCGTTGGCGGAGTCGAAGACGACGCGCTCGACGTGCGCACGCGCGAGCGACACGAGGTGACTCTGCACGGAGACGAACGCGGCGGTCGCCTCCATGCCCTCGCCGATGCGCTTCCGGAGCCGGTTCGCGACCGACGTCACGAGCGAGGTCTCGCGGAACCGCAGGGCCGCGCGCTGGAAGTCGGCGGAGCGTAGGTGATCGGCGCTCGCGAGCCTGGTCGCGATCGGGTTCTGCTCGGTGATGGCGGTCAGCGCGCGGCGCGCGAGGTGCCGCACCAGCGAAACGACCTTCGCGTCGCCGAACTGCGCGCGGAAGTCGGTGAGCAGGCTCTTCGCCACGAGCTGCATGAGGACGGTGTTGTCCCCCTCGAACGTGGTGAACACGTCGGTGTCGGCCTTGAGGCGCGCGAGCTCGTTGATCGCGAGGTACCCCTGCCCGCCGCAGCACTCGCGCGCGGTCTGGATGGCGTGCGTGGTGAACCACGTCGCCACCGCCTTGATGCCCGCGGCGAGCGCCTCGACCTCGCGCTCGTCCTCTTCGGAGCGTCCCTCGTAGCGCGCGACGAGCTTCGCCTGCGCGAAGTGCAGCGCGTACGCCTCGGCGACGAGCGGCATCAGCCTGCGCTGGTGCGTCGGGTAGTCGAGGAGGAGCGTCTCGGGCGCGTCGGGCGGCCCGAACTGACGGCGCGTATCGCCGTAGCGGACGGCGATCGTGAGCGCGGTCTTCGCGGCGGTGAGCCCCGCGCCGGCGACGCTGATCCGCCCGCCGACGAGCGTGCCGAGCATGGTGAAGAACCGTTTCGCGTCGCTCGCGATCGCGCTCTGGTATCTCCCCTCGTCGTCGATCGAGGCGTAGCGATGGAGCATCGCTTCGCGCGGCACGCGCACCTGTTCGAACCACAGTCGACCGTTGTCGACGCCGTCGAGGCCCATCTTGTCGCCGCAGTCCTCGATGCGCACGCCGGGCAGGACGGCGCCTGCGTCGTCACGGATCGGGACGAGGAACGCGTGCACGCCGCGTCCTTCGCCGTCGACCTCGAGCTGCGCGAAGACCGTCGCGAGGCGCGCGTCCTCCGCTGCGCCGCCGATCCATTCCTTGCGTGCAGTCTCCGTCGGTGTGTGGATCTCGAACGAGCGCGTCGCCTGGTCGTAGCGGGCGAGCGTCTCGAGATCGCGGACGTTCGAGCCGTGACCGAGCTCGCTCATCGCGAAGCAGCCCGGGAGCTCGAGCGTCGCGACCCTCGGAAGGAGCTCGCGCTTCTGCGCTTCGCCGCCGAGGAAGTAGATGCTCCCGCCGAAGAGCCCGAACTGGACGCCGAGCTTCACCACCAGCGCGAGGTCGAACGTGGCGACCGTCTCGAAGACCGCGATGAACTCGCCGAGCGCGGTCGGGTGCTCCGGATACGCGTGGTGACCGAGCCCCTTCGACGCGAGGAAGCGGAGCCACGCGCGCACCCGCGTGCGCTGCTCTTTGCGCGAGAGCCCGGTCTCGCGCACGAACTGCGGGTCGCGGAGGAGCGACCGCACCTCGTCGCGCACTTTCGCGTAGCGGCCGTCGAGGACCTTCGTCAGCGCCGCGACGTCGAACGACGCCGGCGCCCTCTCGCGCGCGAGGCCCTCGACCACGGAGCGAGGCGCGTGCGCGACGAGCGACTGTACCGGCTCCGCGCCGACGAGGCCGAGCGTTCCCTCGAGGCGCCGCACCGGCTCGACGTCCGTGCCGCCCATCGCTGCCCCGAGGCTCGCGAGCGACGGGCGCGTGGCGAGTGCGACGTTCGCGGTGCGCGCGCGGATCGCGCGGCGCAGCTCGTGGAGATCGTTCGCCGTCGGCGCCTGCGCGGGGTCGAGGAACACCGCGAGCGCCGCGCGCGAGTCGTCGCCGAACTCGGCCATCGAGGAGCGCAGCTCGTCGAGCTCCGAGGGCGAGAGATCGCCGTCCTCCCACGCGACGTACAACAGTGGCAGGAATGGCAGCAGCTTCGGATCGTCGAGCGCGCGGAGGGGCATGGCCCGGGTTCGATGCCACGTCGCGCCCCACGCTTCGCGCTGGGCTCCGGGGCTTGAAGCCCGCTCGCGTGCAGGTGCAGAGCCTTCCCATGAGAGACCCGAGCACGAGTTGGCGTGAGTCGATCGCCGACGACGAAGAGAAGCGCTTCGCGGAGTACGCCGCGCTCTTCGCCGAGATGCAGCGCAAGAAGTCCGAGAAGTGGGGTAAGGGGCGTGCCCTCCACCGCAAGCAGCTCCTCGCCCTGCCCGCGCGGCTCGACGTGCTCCCCGATCTCCCGGCCCACGCGCGGCACGGCCTCTTCGCGCATGCGGGCGCGCACGACGCGCTCGTGCGCTTCTCGAACGGCGGTGTCGATCGCGCGAAGGACCACCGCCCCGACGTCCGTGGCATGGCGATCAAAATCCACGGGGTCGAGGGGCCGAGCGCGCTCGGAGGGACGACCGTCGAGCAGGACTTCCTGCTGATCAACCACTCGAAGTTCAATGTCCCGAAGAGCGACGAGTTCGTGGGGCTCGCGCTCGCCGCCGCCGTCGGACCCGGTTCGTTGATCCGCTACATGATCGGGCGCTACGGCTTCTTCGCCGGGCTCGGCCGCCTGCGCGACCTCGGTCGCAGCTTCGGCCAGAAGTTCGGCGGCTTCGCGGCCGAGAGGCTGTTCAGCGCCGCGCCGATCGCGTGCGGTCCCTACGCGGCCAAGGTGCGCTTGCTCCCGTCGGCGAGCGAGCCGGCCGCGCGCGACGACAAGGACTGGGCGAACGATCTGGTTCAGCGACTCTTGAACGGCGACCTGGCGTGGCAGCTGCAGCTCCAGTTCTACGTAGACGAGGCGATCACGCCGATCGAAGACGCGTCCGTCGAGTGGCCCGAGATCGAGGCTCCGTTCGTCACCGTGGCGCGGCTCACCATCCCGAAGGGGAGCGCGGGTGACGCGCTTTCCGCCTCGACCGAGGCGATGAAGTTCGACCCGTGGAACGCGCTCGTCGAGCACCGTCCGCTCGGGGACGTCATGCGCGCCCGCAAGGTCGTCTACTTCGAGAGCCAGAAGGCGCGCGGCGTCGCCTAGCCGTGACGGCGGCTCTTCCCATCGCCGCACTGAAGGGCGCGCTGCTCGCGGCGATCGAGCGCGGACCGGTCGTCGTCTCGTCCCCGACGGGGTCGGGCAAGTCGACGGAGATCCCGCGGTGGCCGCTCACCGTCACGAGAGGGCGGGTGCTCGTGATCGAGCCGCGCCGCATCGCCTGCCGCAGCCTCGCCGTGCGCGTGGCGGAGCTCGAGGGCACGCGCGTCGGCGGCGACGTCGGCTACGTGGTGCGCGACGAGCACGTCGCGTCGGACGACACGCGCATCGTGTTCGCCACCCCCGGTGTGGCGCTGCGGAGCACCGCGCTCGTCGAAGGGGCCGACACGATCCTCCTCGACGAGTTCCACGAGCGGAGCCTCGAGGTCGATCTGCTGCTCGCCCTCTTGCTCCGACGCGGCCGGCGACGCCTGATCGTGATGTCCGCGACGCTCGACGGGGCCCGCGTCGCAGAGCACGTCGGCGGCGAGCACCTGACCGCCGAGGGGCGGACCTTCCCCGTCGACGTCCGCTACGTCGGTCGCGACCTGCCGAGCTCCGACGACCTCGCAGCGCGCGTGCGTGCGGCGGTCGAGGCGTCCGCAGGCGATCCAGGCGACGTGCTCGTCTTCCTGCCGGGAAAGGCCGAGATCGACGCGTGCGCGAGCGCGCTCCGCGGCAGGTCACTTCATCGGGAGGCAATGCTCACGCTGCACGGAGGGCTGAGCCTCGACGAGCAGCGTCGCGTGTTCGCGCCGCACGGCGGGCGGCAAGTGATCCTCGCGACGAACGTCGCCGAGACGTCGCTCACGATCCCCGGGGTCGGCGTCGTGATCGACACCGGGCTCGTACGGCAGACCCGCTACCACGACGGGCGGGGGTTCCTCTCCCTCGTGCCGATCGCCGAGGACAGCGCAGCGCAACGCGCGGGGCGCGCAGGCCGGACGGCGCCGGGGATCTGCTACCGATTGTGGGGCGCGAGCGCACGGCTCGCGGCCCAGACGCTCCCCGAGATCCACCGCGAGTCGATCGTGCCGCTGGTGATGGCCGCGGCAGCGTGGGGCGAGCGGGTGGAGGATCTCCCGCTCCTCGACCCACCGAAGCCGTATGCGATCGAGGCGGCGCGCGTCGATCTCGCCGCGTGGGGCGCGCTCGCAGGGGACGCTGCGCTCTCCGAGAACGGCCGCTCGCTCTTCGCGCTCCCGATCGATCCGCCGCATGCGCGTCTCCTCGTCGAAGCACGCGCACGTGCATGCCTCGACGCCGCGATCGACCTCGTGTCGGCGCTCGCGGTCGGCCGTCCGCTCTTCGTCTCGGGCACGCCGCTCGACACGATCGGTCGCGAGTGCGACATGACCGAGCTCGTGAACGCCGTCCGGACCGCGCGCGCGGACGACCGTCACGTCTCGTCGTTCGTGCTCGCCGAGGCGCGCCGAATCCGAGCGCGGCTCCGGCGTATGCACGATCTGCCGGATACAGCGCCGCCCTTCGATCGCGACGCGCTCCTCCACGCCGCGATCGCCGCGGATCCACGGGTGGTCCACGTCGCGCGCACCCACGGGCGCACGCTCGCTTTCAGCAACGGCGGCACGGAGCTCGAGCTCGCGCGGGAGAGCGCGGTCCAGAACGTCCGCAGCGTGGAGGCGATCGTCGTGCTCGATTCACGCGCCTTCGGCACCGGCCGCGACACGCGCGTGCTCGTGACGTGCGCGTCGGCGATCCCGCTCGCGTGGATCGCGCGCGCCGGGCTCGGCCGCGATCGGCTCGAATCGGTGCACCTCGACCGCGGCCGCGTCGTCGCCAAGCTCGAGCGGATCTACGCGAAGCGGATCATCGCCACGCGCGAAGAGGTCCCCACCGGCGCAGTCGCGCGGGAGGCGATCGCGACGCTGTTCCTCCGCGGCAGCCTCTTCCGCGACGCGCGCGCGTTGACCCGCGAACGGCTCGCGCTCACGGCGTTGGCGGTGCAGAGCGGCCGCATGAATGGCGAGGTCTCGACCCCCGAGGCGTGGATCGCAGCGCGGCTCGAGGCGCTCGGGGTCGAGAGCGGCGACGATCTTGCCATGCTCTCGGCGTCCGACTTCGTCGCGCCCGACGTTCCTTTCGAGCACCGCGCGAGCCTCGAGCGGGACTTCCCGCTGACCGTGAGCGTCGGCGACGCGGTGTACGAGGCGAGCTACGACCTCGCGAAGCACCAGGTCACGCTGCGCATGGTTCGCGGCAGCCGTCGCGAGCCGCCTCCGCCCGGATACTTGCCGAAGTTTGCAGGCCTGCGCGTCTGCCTCGAAGGACCGCGCGGCATCACGGTCCTGCGCGAGCGGCGTTGAGCGCTACTTCTTCGTGCGTCGCGCGAGCTGATCCTCGTAGAGCGATTGCGGAACGAGCGTCGCGCCGAGACCAACGCCCTCGACCGTGTCGTCCGGTGCGGTGCCGTCGTGGCACGTCGGTACACCGAGGCAGGCGAGCGACGTGGGCGTGACGACGACCTCGAGGTCGCGCGTGCCGACGACGTATCCGCGCCCGAACTGCATCGAGTGTAGGTAGCCCTTCCCGGCGCTGTTCCAGAGCACGTTCTCGGTGCCGGTGTGCCCCGCATACGTGCTCTCGGAGCCGCGATTGACGATCTTCATCCCGTCGTCGAACGTGGACGAGTCGATGAGGTTCGCCGTCGCGAGCGAGTGGTGGAAGTCGCTGTAGCAGGTCACGCCGAGGCCCGCGGTCGCGAGCGTCGACTCCTGCAGGCTGTCCGCGCTGTGCACGCGCAGCCACACGCAGCCGGTGTTCCCGAACCCCCAGTTCTGGATGAAATTGTGTCGACCGCGGCGCGCGACGAGATCGCGGAACAGGAGCTCGCTCGACTGTCGCATCTCGAACAGGTAGCCGTTGCCGCCACCCCCCTTGTTCTCGGCGAGCTCGAGGCGCGAGTCGGCGACGGTCATCCGCTTCGAGCCGATGATGGTCAACCCACCCGACTGGAGGTGCGCCCCCTTCGCGGCGCCCGTCGTCGGCGAGAGCGGGGAAGCGAACGACCGCACGCCCTTCACCCACGCATCGCTCACGAAGTCGAAGCGAACGGCGGTGACCTGGCTCTGCGCCCAGGCGTCGGCGAGCGGGACCGCGTTCGAGAGCCCGAGCGCTTCCATCCCGACCTCGCGCAGATACCCGCGCTCGCGGCGGAGACTCGCCTTGTCGCGCACCTTCGCGGGATAGCGGAGCGGTACGTCGAGCGTGATCCGCACAGGCGTCGCCGTGCGATCGATTGCGACGACGGTTCGGCGGAAGAAGGTCTGCCAGGTGTCGTGGAACGCGTCGTTCGTCCAGGTCCCGGTCATCCCGTGCTCGGCGATGAGCTCGGGGGTGATGACGAACCCGACGGAGACATCGTCACCCACGGCGAGCGACCCAGCGTCGGCGACGGCGATCTCGCGGACACGGCTCTTCCCGTCGGTCACCAGAGGGAGCTCGAGATCGCTCTGCAGCGCCCCTGCGAACGTGATGTGGCCGAGGGAGCCCATCCCCTTCGAACGCGTGAAGTACAGGCGCGATGCGTCCGCGCCGGCACCGCGCAGCACGGTCTTGTCGTGCGTGATCGAGAGCACGCCGTCGAATCGGTAGAGCCCGGCGGGGAAGTAGACGACGCCTCCGCTCGTCGCGATCGAGTCGATCGCGGCCTGCGCGGCCAAGGTGCTGTCGCTCGCGCCGGTCGCGTCTGCGCCGAAGCGAGCGACGACGTCGACCGACTCCGTGGGCCCGAGCGCGCCGAGCGGGCGTTCGCCGTAGTGGTATCCGGCGTAGGAGAAATCGTGGAGGAAGCCGCCCGCGCTCGGCCCTCCGTCGACCGTGTGCGCCGGGGTCCAGTCCTCGGGGTAGAGCGCGCTGCGCCAGGGGGACGCCGACGCGTCGTTCTCCACGGGAAGGGCATCGGTCGCATCCGCCGGCGACGCGTCCATCGGCGACGCATCCGGAGGCGTGGCGTCGCACCCAGCCAGCGCGATCAGCGACGACGCTGCGCAAGAGAAGAAACTGCGCGCGCGCACGAGCATCACCGTAATCTGGTCCTCGATGACGTCGCAACACCGCGAGGGGACCTGATGTCGCGCGAGAAGATCCTCGAACGTCGCGCTCGCTTCGTGAGCGCCGCGCTCGTCGTCATGACCGGTTGCACCCGCGAGGCCGACGGCAACAAGCCCGGTCCGTTGCCGACGACGGAGTCGAAAGCGACCGTACCGAAGCCCGCGCCGCCCCCGAAGCCGCCCGGTGCCGTGCCGCCGCCGCCCGACCGACCGCCGCTCACCGCGAAGGTCTCCGTGACAGGGGACGCGAAGCGCGCCGCGGCCGCAGCGAAGATCGAGAAGATCCACGAAGCGATCAAGCAGACCGCAGACGCGATCCCCGCGGGGTGCGTGCTGACCGATCCCGCCTGTCACACGCGGTTCAAGCTCTTCCACGAGAAGCTCGCCGAGCTACGCGAGCAGGTCTACGAGCTCGGCCCGCCGCGCTGCCCGCCGAAGCTTGCGGACGACATCGCGGTCGAGGCGATGGTCGACGCCCACCGGCAATGGTTCGGCGTGTGGCTCCACGAGATCGAAAAGGCCGGCAAGGAAGCCGCGCTCTCGCAGGCCGATGCGGGCGACGAGTGGGAGCAGCTGCACCACGAGGCCGCGGCCGCGCACCCGCATCCGTGTCTCAAGTTCGCCTGCCCCTGACGGCGGGTCGCGCGTCTCTCCGGCGGAGCCGAGTGCTATAGGGGCGCCTCCGATGGACGCAACCCGCCCTGCTCGGTCGCTCTGCGACGTGACGCCGCTCGGTCGAATCGTCCTCCTCGCGCTCGTCGCGCTCGTGGCCTCCGTCGCGCTCACCGGGTGCAAGAGGCGCCACCACGTCGTCGTCCAGACGGCGAAGGTGCGCGAGGGGCGCGCGCTCTACGCGCGTTACTGCGCGCTCTGCCACGGGAAGAAGGCGCAGGGGTACGCGGCGGATCACGCGAACGCGATCGGCAACGCCGAGTTCCTTGCCATCACGACCGACGACCAGCTGCGGCGCGCGATCATCGACGGACGGCCCGGCACGCCGATGAGCTCGTGGGGCGTCATCCATCGCGGACCGCTCACGCCGAAGGACGTCGACGCGCTCACCGCGTACCTGCGCAGCTTCGCGCGACGCACGTTCCTGCGCCCGGACGACCGGCAGGCGATCGGCGACGCGCAGCGCGGCGCCGCGGTGTACGCGGGCAACTGCGCTTCCTGTCACGGCGCGCGCGGCGAAGGCTCCACCAAGGCGACGAGCCTCACGCACCCGAACTTCCTCCGCGCCGTGAACGACGGGTATCTCCGCCACGTGATCGAGCGCGGTCGCCGCGGCACGCCGATGCCCTCGTTCGCCGCGTTCACCCCGCAGACCATCGACGATCTCGTGGTGTACCTGCGCACCCTCGAGGCGATGCCGACGCCGCCGCCCCCCCCGAATTTCGAGCCGCCGCCGGGCCTCGATCAGCTCGTCATCAACAAGACCGGGGTCCCGCCGACGCTGAAGCTGCGCGAGGGTCGGTTCGTCGCGAGCGCGGACGTCGCGAAGGCGCTCGAGGAGAAGCGGAAGATGGTCATCCTCGACGCGCGCGCGACCCCCGACTGGCAACGCGGCCACATCGTCGGAGCGCTGCCGTTCCCCTTCTACGATGTGGACAAGCTCGCGAAGACGCTCCCGCGCGACGGCACCTGGATCGTCGCCTACTGCGCGTGCCCGCACGCGGCGTCGGGACACGTCGTCGACGAGCTGCGCAAGCGCGGCTTCACGAACACTGCCGTCCTCGACGAGGGGATCATGTTCTGGACGAGCAAGGGGTACCCGACGGTCCAGGCGAAGATCATCGAGGAGAAGCGCTGATCCGAATCGACGTGGTAGCGTCCTCCTCGATGTCGCGGTGGCTTCGGTGTGTCCCCCTCGCGCTCGTCGCGTGCGGGTGCGCCTCGGAACCAGAGGCCATCGCGCCGTCGTCGCCCGACGCCTACGTGCCGCTCGTCGAGATTGGTGTCGGTGACTCGGCCGTCGTCGAAGCGAACGCAGTCTCCGATGTGAGCGACACGAGCGACGCGTTGCCGCCTTCGAACGCAGCCGCGTGGCAACGATCGACGATCTACTTCGCGATGATCGACCGCTTCCACAACGGCGACGAGACGAACGACGGCGCTGCCCCGTGCTTCGATCCGACGAATCCGCGGCGGTATCACGGCGGCGATCTCGACGGCCTCCGGCTGCGCCTCGACTACCTCGAAGAGCTCGGCGTCGACACCATCTGGATCACGCCCGTACAGAAGCAACAAACAGAGGTGCGCGGGCTCTCGTGCGCGTATCACGGTTACTGGGCGGATCTCGCCGTACCGGACGACGAGGCGATCGAACCGCGCGTGGGCGGAGCCGCAGCGCTCACCGCGCTCATCGACGCCATGCACGCCCGGAAGATGCGGCTGATCGTCGACTTGGTGGTGAATCACGCGGGACACTACGCGCGTGTCGTCAGCTCGCATCCCGAGTGGTTCCATGCGCGCGCAGGCTGCGAAGCACTGGGGGATCCCGAGCAGACCTGTCCGTTGTCGAGCCTGCCGGACTTCGCGCAGGAGAAGCCCGAGGTCGCCGCATATCTCGACGACCTGAGCGCGCGTTTCACCGCGCGGTTCGCCTTCGATGGCATCCGCATGGACACCGTGAAGCACGTCCCTGCGACGTACTTCCGCGACGGCTGGGTGCCGGCGGTTCGTGCCGTGCGCCCTTCCCTCTACCTGCTCGGCGAGCTCTTCGACGAGGACTGGACGAAGTACCGTCGCTATCTCGAGAGCGGCTTCGATGGACTCTTCCACTTCCCGCTGCGCTCGGCGCTGGTGCGCACGTTCGCGAAGCGCGGCTCGCTGAACGACGTCGCGCTGGTCGTCGAGCGCACCCTCACGGAGCTCGGTCAGGCGCGCGCACGTCTCATGTCGACGTTCATCGACAACCACGACCTCCCGCGCTTCCCGAACGAGATGCCCGCGGACATGCTCGCAGCGGAGCGTCGCGACCGGCAGCGGCTCGCGCTCGCGGTCCTCTTCACCGCGCCCGGCATCCCCAAGCTCAACTTCGGCGACGAGCTCGGCGTCGTCGGCGGCAACGATCCCGAGAACCGCGCCGACTTCCCTGCGTGGGCGTTCGAGAAGGCGACGCGCGCGACCGAGTCTGCCGCGACGCTGCCCGATCCGGCCGGAACGTTCGAGCTCGTACGCCGCCTTTCGACGCTCCGTCGCGACGTCACCGCGCTGCACGCGGGCGACTACTACGAGCTCTGGCGTCCCGGCGGCGGCAGCAACACGTGGGCCTTCGTCCGCGCGGTGGCGCCCGACAGCGAAGCCATCGTGGTGTTCCATCTCGCGGACACGCCGCTCGCGAGCCTCTCGATCCCGCTTGCGACCAACCCGCGCCTACCCCCGTGGGTGAAGGCGAGGCTCGCGGACGGCACTGCGCTGGTCGAACGGCTCCCAATCGGCGGAAAGGCGACGCTCACGGGCGGACGCCTCTCGCTCACGATGCCCGCGCGCTCGGCCACCGTGTTCACGAGGTAGACATCACGCCGGACCGCCGCGCAGCGAGAACTTCTGCACGTTGCCCATCACGTCGACCCGGACGTCGTCGCCCACGACGCGATGGTTCCACGGCGGCTCGACGGGCGTGGGCCACAGCTTGTCGCCGGTGACGCTCCAC
>JBKJQC010000348.1:0-7846 GCA_046593995.1 Polyangiales bacterium | reverse complement strand
ACCGCGGGCGTGATCGACGTCGTGCTCGCGACGCCGAGGAACGACGGGGTGCACGGGGTCGTCGGCCTCGACGCGATCGACGTCTCGGCGGCGGTGACCGCGCCGTTGATCCCGAAGCGCAAGGACACGACGATCGCGATCGGCGCGCGCCGCAGCCACGTCGACGCATGGATCGGCAGCATCCTCGGCGACGCGGTCGCGGGCGATCTCCCGCGCTATCTCGACGGACAGGTGCTCCTGCAGCACGAGTTCTCGTCGAAGTCGCGCGTCCGCTTCGGCTTCCTCGGCGCGGACGACGTCGTCAGCGTGAGCGATCCGAGCGCGCCGGTCGATCGCCCGCGCGCCGGCTCGTGGAAGTCCGACGTGCTCCGCGTGCACGCGCGCTACGAGGGCTTGAGCGCTTCGGGGCACGGCGCGCTCGCGGTCGTGTCCATCGGTCGGAGCAAAGACTCGATCATCGGCGAGAACGACTACTGGGAGAACGTACGTCGCACGATGTTCGCGCGGCTCGAAGGCACGATCGCCATTCCCGGCATGGAGCGCGCGCGCCTCACGATCGGCGCGGACGTGCTCGCGACGCGCGTCGACGGTCTCCGCGTGCTCGGCATCCCGACGTCGTCCTTCGGAGGCAGCGCCGTCTTCGGCTTGCGCGGTGCGATCGTGGTCGAGCGCGTCGAGCCCGCGACGTACCTGCAGCTCGCGCTCACGCCGATCCGCGGCCTCACCATCACACCCGGCGTGCGCTTCGATCGCTCGTATCGCGGCGACATCCTCGCGCAGCCGCGCATCGCCATCCGCGCCGAGCTCGACAAGATCACCGCGGTCAAGGCCTCGGCCGGCCTCTACGCGCGTCCGAACACCTACGACGCCGTCGACGCGCGCGACTTCGACGGGACGCTGCTCCCGGTCCCCGTCCAGGCGGGACCGGTGCGCGGCGCGCAAGGCTCGCTCGGCTTCGAGCGCGTGATCTCCGAGCATTTCATCTTCGTCACCGACGTCTACGGCCGCGCGTCGAACGGCGTGCTGATGCCCACGCAGCAACCGGCGCGCCCCTACTTCGACGACCTCCTCGGCGGAGGCCGCGCGCTCGCCGGGTACTACTACCCGCTGCACAGCGACTCCGGGCGCACGCGCGCGACCGGCGCAGAGCTGCTCCTGCGCTTCCGCTCGCAGACCGTCGCCGGCTTCATCGGCTACGCGCTCGCCCGCGCCGAGGTCCGCGAGGGGCCGAACGCGCCGTGGCGACGCGCTCCGTTCGATCAGACCCACGTGCTCAACGCCGCGGTGCTCGTGCGCTTCGGCGGCGGATGGGACGCGGGGCTCCGCTTCCGCATGGCGCTCGGCGTGCTCGACAGCCCCTATCCCGCGACCGAGATCGCGCCGAAGAACGATCCGAACCTCGATCCGAACCGCGTCCTGCCCGAGCTCCCCCCGCTCCACTCGCTCGATTTCCGGGTCGAGAAGGGGTGGAACATCGGCGCAGCGGGAACGATCGCCGCCTACATCGAGATCCGCAATCTCTACGATCGACGGGCGCGCGAGCCGCTCGCGTACAACCATGTGTACGGGTACCCGGTCGTCGGACCGGGGCTGCCGATCATCCCGAACATCGGCGTGAAGGGAGTGTTCTGACGTGCCCTTCGAGATGCGCGCGGCCTGGATCCTGACCTCGACGACGATGCTCGTCGCGGCGTGCGATCCCGGCGCGCGACCGAGGAGCGAAGCGCTCGCGCGCGTCGAGCAGACCACCATCGAGGAGGGCACCGCCGACACCGTCTTCGGACAGCTCGATCTGAACAGGGCCGAAGAGCCGCCGTTCCTCTCGACGGACAAGGTGCGGCGCCCGGTCGGCATCGGCACCGACGCGCTGGGCAGGCGCGAGAACCCGCCGGGCCTCTATTGGATCGCGGACCGTGGCGCCCATCGCGTGATCGGCGTCTACGTCGGGCAGCGCTACGGGACGCATCTCGTCGGTCAGTTCTCGTGGAGCGCGCAAGGCCTGCCGAACCGCGGCGGAACGGTGGCCCAGGGGAGCCTCGACACGCCGACGGCCGTGGCCTTCACCACGACCACCGCCACGTCTCCTGCGATCGGCTGGCTCGCCATCGCGGACAGCGGCAACCATCGCGTCGTCCTCGGTCGCACGACCGGCGCGTCGATCCCGCAGCTGACGGTGGTGATCGGGCAGCACGGCGACTTCTACCGCGCGAACCCCAACGACGGTGGGTTCGTCGCGGCCGACACGCTCTCGTCCCCGCGCGGCGTCGCGTTCGACGATCAGAAGAGGAACCCGGGGGCGACGAGCGACAGCGAGCTCGGTCGACTCCACGTCGTCGACTCCGGCAACCACCGGATCCTCGTCTATCGCGCGGGGCTCGATTCCACGATCGCCACCATGTGCCTCGGACAGGCGGACTGCGAGCACGGCGCACCGAACCGTGGCGCCGCCGCGCCGTCGGCCGAGACGCTGTCGGCTCCGACCGGGATCGCGACCTCGAATCCGGTAGGCGACGACAACCGCGGCTTCTACGTCGCCGACACGGGCAACCATCGCGTGCTCTACTTTCCCGCGCGCACCGGCGGAGCTCCGTCTCCCACGGCCGCGAGGGTCTACGGCCAGCTCGACTTCAAGACGGCGATCCCCTCGAACGGGGGCGTCACCGCGGCGTCGCTGAACGCACCGACCGCGGTCGCCGTCGCGGCCGACGGGAGCCTCTGGGTCGCCGACACCGGCCACCATCGCGTGCTCCACTTCCCGAAGGGGAACACCGTCGCCGACCGCGTCCTCGGCCAGCCCGACTTCAACACCGCGGACGCTCCGACGGCTGCTTCGGCGACCACGCTGAACGAGCCGAGCGGTCTCGCGCTCACCCCTGACGGCTCGCTGATCGTGGGCGACACGCTGCACGCGCGGGTCCTCCGCTACCGGGTCCCCTGCAAGGTCGAGGACTGCAACGACAACAACCCCTGCACCGACGAGACGTGCGATCCCGAGCTCGGCTGTGTGTCGCGCACCGCGACCTGGCCCAAGGCGTGCGCGCCCTATCGCTGCGACTTCATGACCAAGCGTTGCTTCGACGCCTGTCAGGCCATGGCCGGATGGTGCCAGTCGCCCTATCAGTGCATCGACACCCGCTGCGCGGTCACCTGCAGCGAGCTCACGACCTGCCCGATGGGGCTCACGTGCGCCGACGGCTTCTGCTGCGATGCGCCCTGCAAAGGCACCTGCGAGTCGTGCAACCAGCCGAAGCAGTATGGTCGCTGCCTTGCCGCGCCGATCGGCCCGCCGCCGTTCCCCCGTCAGTGCGCGATCGAGGTCGAAGGCGAGTGCGGGACCTCGTGCGACGGCGCCGAGCGGAAGCAATGCGTCTTCCAGCCGAGCGGCAAGGCGTGCGGCCACGAAGCGTGCACGACGGACGACGACGGAGCGCGCGCCACGCTGCGCGGCACCTGCAACGGCAGCGGGACGTGCGTGTCGGGCTCCGCCTCGTGCGCGCCGTACGCATGCGGCGGCGGAGGATGCCGCGTGGACTGTTCGATGGTCGAGCACTGCAGCGAGGGCGCGCACTGCGTCTCCGGCGTCTGCACGCTCGAGCCCGCGCGCATCCGGGGCGGCGGCTGTGGGCTCGCGGTCTCACCACCCACGAGCACGCCGGGCTCGTTCGCCTGCACGCTCGCGACCGCGATGGGCGTCGCGCTCGCGCTCTTCCGTCGCCATTCGCGAAGCCACTCGCGAAGCCGCTCGCGAAGCCGCTCGCGAAGAAGGACGCGCCGATGAAGCGCGAAGTCGCGATGCTCGTCGTGTTCCTTTTCACGTGCACCGCGGGCTGCGACACGTCGGTGCCCACGCCCTACGTTCCGTTCTACGACCCCGACTCGTCCGAGCCCGTGTCGTCGACGGAGTTCTGCTCGCTCCTCGCACGCAACACCTGCGCGGTGCTCCGCCCGTGCTGCGAGAGCGGGCCATTCTCGTTCGACGAGTCGAAGTGTCGCATCAACGCGCGTGCGCAGTGCGAGGCGCGTCGGCAGAAGTCGCTCGAGATCGCGCTCGTGTACGACGACGTGCAGGCGGGGCGCTGCGTGCGCGGCACGGCGATCCTGCTCCAGCGCTGCGCGACGCCGATCGACGATCCGCTCGCGGACGACGTGCGCGAGGCGTGTCGCATGACCTTCCACGGCACGGCGAAGATCGGCCAGAAATGCGAGGGCAAGCATCGGCTCGAGTGCACGCCACCCCGGCTCGGCGCCTACGTCGTCTGCGACGGCGGCACCTGCCGCGAGCGTCCGAAGCTGTTGGGCGGCGACGACTGCAGCGGCAGGATCTCCGACTGTGCGACGGGTCTCCTCTGCGTTGGGGCGGAGTCGCCGCGCTGTACCTCTCGCTTCCACGCGCTCGGCGCCGCGTGCAGCACCGCCGACGAGATCAAGGCCGACGGTCCGGAGCGACCGGACATCCCACGCTGCGGCTCCGTGCTCGACCGCTTCTGCGACCCATCCCCCACCATCACCACCGTGGGGACTTGCAAGGCATTGCCGGGCGAGAACGAGCGTTGCACCGGGACCCTCGGATGCCGTCGTCCTTACCGCTGCGACACCGATCGCGGCGGCGATCTCCGCTGCATCGAGGCGAAGCCCACCGGCGCGATGTGCAACGACGACAAGGAGTGTCAGTCCAAGCTCTGCGTCGGCGTCGGCCTGAAGGTCTGTGTCCCCTCCGGGTTCGGTCCGCCGATCGCCGCGATCGAGGCGCCGAAGAAGGATCCGCTCGTGTACCTCGCGAACATCAGCGCAGCGTGCAGCGGCATCATCCCCGCGGGCGGTGGGAGCCTCGCCCCGTTCGAGCTGCCCGCCGAGAAGTGACGGAGTGACGCGTCCGCCGTGATGCGTCATGCTCGCGCGCCATGACAGATCCGATGGATCGCGCAAAGGTGCAGAACGTCGCGAAGCTCGCGCGGCTCACGCTGCGTGACGAGGAGCTGCCGCTGGTCACCGAGCAGCTCGTGAAGATCCTCGCGCACGTCGAGAAGCTCTCCGAGGTCGATACCGAAGGCGTCGAGCCTACGGCGCAGGTCGGCGTCGACCGTCTGCCGCTCCGCGAGGACGTCGTGCGCCCGTCGCTGCCGCGCGAGATCGTCCTGCGCGAGGCACCCGACACCGCGGGCGGTGGCTTCGTCGTCCCCGCGTTCATCGAGGAGTGAGCATGACCGACCTCTTCGAAAGCTCCCTCATCGACGTCGCCGACGCGGTCCGCCGCGGGAAGGCCTCCGCGCGCGAGATCGCCGAGACGGCGATCGCCCGCATCGCCAAGGACACGACCAACAGCCACCTCGATTTCGACGCTGCACGCACCCGCGCGATGGCGGCTGCCGTCGACGAGAAGCGCGCGCGCGGCGAGCCGCTCGGATCGCTCGCGGGCGTCCCGCTCGGCCTGAAGGACGTGCTCGCCACGAAGGACGCGCGCACGACCTGCGGGTCGAAGATCCTCGAGGGGTATCGCCCTCCCTACGACGCGACGGTGGTGGCGCGGCTCCGCGCGGCCGACGCAGTGTTCACCGGCAAGCTCAACATGGACGAGTTCGCGATGGGCTCGTCGAACGAGAACAGCGCGTACGGCCCGGTGAAGAACCCGTGGGACGAGACGCGCGTCCCCGGCGGCTCCTCCGGCGGCAGCGCGGCGGGCGTCGCGGCAGGGCTCGCGCTCGGCACCCTCGGGACCGACACCGGCGGCTCGATCCGTCAGCCCGCCGCGCTCTGCGGCATCGTCGGGATGAAGCCGACCTACGGCCGCGTGTCGCGCTACGGCCTCGTCGCGTTCGCGTCCTCGCTCGATCAAGTCGGATCGTTCGCGCGCGACGTGCGCGGCGCGGCGCGCGTCCTCGAGGTGATCTCCGGCCACGACGAGCGAGATGCGACGAGCGTCGCCCGACCGGTCGACGAGTATGTCGCCGCGTGCGGCAAGGACGTCGCAGGCATGAAGCTCGGCGTCCCGCGCGAGTACTTCGAAGCGGGCCTCGACGCCGAGGTGCGCACCTCCGTCGAGGCGGCGTTGAAGCAGCTCGAAGGCCTCGGCTGCATGCTCGTCCCGGTCGAGATGCCCCACACGCAGTACGCGGTCGCGACCTACTACGTCATCGCGACGGCGGAGGCGTCCTCGAACCTCGCGCGCTTCGACGGCGTCCGCTACGGCCGCCGCGTCGACGCGAAGGATCTCGAGGGCATGTACGGCAAGACGCGCGACGCCGGGTTCGGCGCCGAGGTGAAGCGCCGCATCCTCCTCGGGACCTACGTGCTGAGCGCCGGCTACTACGACGCGTACTACACGAAGGCGCAGAAGGTCCGAACGCTCATCCGCCGCGACTTCGATCGCGCGTTCGAGAAGGTCGACGCCATCGTCGGCCCCACGTCCCCCTCGGTCGCATGGCTGCTCGGCGAGAAGGTCTCGGACCCGCTGGCGATGTATCTCGCGGACGTCTACACGCTCCCCGCCTCGCTCGCGGGGCTCCCGGGCATCTCGGTCCCTGCGGCGCCGAGCCAGAGCGGCCTCCCAATCGGCCTCCAGATCGTCGCGCCCGCGTGGCAGGAGACGAGAGTGTTCTCGCTCGCCCACGCGTTCGAGCAGGTGTCGCCCGCGCTCGGGCGCAGAGCACCGACAAAGTGATCGTCGAGCCGGTCGCGCCCACGGACGAAGCGGCGCTCCTTTCGCTCTTCGCGCGCGATCACTCCCCGTGTCACTGCCGCTACTGGCACTTCACCGGCACGAACAAGGAGTGGGAGGCGCGCTGCGCGCTCGAGCCGCAGGTCAACGCGGCGGAGCTCTCGGCCGCGCTCGCCGCGAAGAGCGACGAAGCACGCGGTCTCGTCGCGCGCTCGCCGGACGCGCCGACCATCCTCGGCTGGATGAAGCTCGCCCCGCAGCGCGCCCTGTCGAAGCTCCTCGCGCGCCCGACGTACCGCGGCCTCGAGACGAGCGGCGTGTTCTCCATCGGTTGTTTCCTGGTCGATCCCGCGCATCGTCGACAGGGCGTCGCGCGCGCGCTCGTCACGCGCGCGATCGAGCTCGCGCCATCGTGGGGCGCGACTGCGCTCGAGGCCTATCCGCGCGTGTTCGAGGGCATGCACGACTTCGAGCAGTGGACCGGTCCGGCGCGCCTCT
Organism: Polyangiales bacterium; assembly: GCA_046593995.1. Lineage (GTDB taxonomy): Bacteria > Myxococcota_A > Polyangia > Polyangiales > JADJMO01 > JALHOE01. The sequence continues at coordinate 693 of JBKJQC010000348.1, read as the reverse complement.
TCGCGGAGCTCGGCTTCGAGACCTTCCGCGATCAGCCGCAGTACCCGGTGCTCCGTCGCAGCGTGTGACTCACTTCGGCTTGCAGACGTAGACCTCGGCGGTCTTGTCGATCACCTGCGTCGTCCCGCCGGAGCCGGCCTTTGCGTCGGACGTCTGCGAGACGAACACGATCGTGTCGCCACCGAGCTTCACGGCCTCTTCCTTCGCAGCGTTCTCGGCTTGGGTGGTCGCGGTCTTCTCGTCGAGCGTCTCGCCGATTCCGTGCACCGTGCCGAGCTTCTTGCACGCGGCGTTCGGCGTACTCACCACCGCCACGGCCGCCGCCGCCGGCGAGAGCGGCTGATCGGCACCGCGCACGCGCCCTCCACCGCAGCCGAGGGCGCCGCTGCACACCGTCCAACTTCCGAGCAGGGCGAAGGAGAAGAGAGCGCTCAGGTCGATGCGGATCATCCCTCCATGGTCTTGCCGCGCGGGGGAGGGGGCAAGAACTCGCCGTGCTCTTGGCGAAGACCGTTGCGCCCCGCAACCTCCGGGGTGACGCCGCGGCCTCGCATCGTGTCGCGCCTGGCCCCCGTCGCAGCCCTCGTACCCGTGGTCACGCTCGTGCTCGTGCTCGGCTGCCCGCGCGAGAAGCACGACACGCCTGCGGCTTCTGCGAGCGCGAGCGCCAGCGCGCTGCCCTCGACGAGCGCG
>JBKJQC010000285.1:0-4360 GCA_046593995.1 Polyangiales bacterium | reverse complement strand
GGAGGTGTGATCGATCGCTTCCGCATCGCGCAGGCCCTCGCGCATCGACAGCACGAGGAGCTCCGCACGTTCGCCCGCTCGCTCGGCCTCGAGCTGTTCGCCGACTTCCAGATCGGTTGGTCGCGACGCGATCTCTGGGCCTACCAGGCGCGCTTCCTTCCGGGGTACGCGATGGGCGCGCCGCCGAGCAGGACCAACCCGAAAGGGCAGCCGTGGGGATACCCCGTGCTCGATCCGGCGCAGTACGTCGGCGCTGGCGGCAAGCGCGGCGCGGCGCTGCAGGTGGTCGCCGCCCGCGCGACGAAGACGATGGCGGAGTACGACGGAGTCCGCATCGATCACCCGCACGGTTGGATCTGTCCGTGGGTGTATCGGCTCGACGATCCCGACGCGTTGCACGCGGTCCAGAGCGGCGCGCGGCTCTTCGAGAGCCCCGATCTCCCCGATCACCCAGCGCTCGCAGCGTTCGCGATCGCTCGGCCGGAGCAGCTCGATCGGAGCCAACGGCGCTTCGACGACGGCTGGGTGCGCGCGCTCGAGCCCGTGCAGGTCGCGCGCTACGCGACGATCCTCGATCTGCTCGTCGTCGCATCGCGGGCGTCCGGTCGGGCTACATTCGGACCCCGCTCCGGGCGCCCGACGTCCGGAGGGGGCGCGCGCTCGCCCATCGCGTGCGAGGTGCTGAGCACGATGCCAGAGCCGCTCGGACGCGTGCTCGCGCGCCACGGCCTCGGACGTTTCCGCGTCCTGCAGAAGGTCGTCCTCGAAAACCTCGCCGACGTCTATCGCAGTGAGAACGCCGCACCGGAGGACTGGGTGATGGTCGGCAACCACGACACCGATCCCATCGCGGTCGTCGCCGAACGCTGGATCGCTCGCGGCACGGCCGAGGGGCACGCGCGCTACCTCGCCGCGCGTCTCGGTCTCGACGACGCGTTCGTCACCCGCGCGACGCACGACGCGCACGTGCTCGCCCAGGCGAAGCTCGCAGAGCTGTTCGTCGGACCCGCGAAGCACGTCTACGTGTGGTGGGCCGATCTCCTCGGAGAGCGAGCCCCGTACAACGCACCCGGCACGGTCTCGGCCGACAACTGGTCTCTGCGCATGCCGGTCGACTTCCGCGCGGTCCATGCAGCGCGCGCTCTGCGCGGTGAAGCGCTCGACGTACGCCGCGCCCTCGCGACGGCGCTCCGTGCGCGCGGCCTCGCGCTCGATCTCGCGGAACGACTCGTCGCGACCGCGAGGTGAGCGTTCACGCGAAGTGCCCGCCGCGAGCGCGACACATCCCTCGCGTTGCGGCGTCCAAGCGCCTGCTCCATGCAACCCCGTGCTCCCGTCGAGAGTCCCAGCAGCGTTTCCGCAGCGCGGATGGAGTTGGACGGTCGACGTCGCGTGATCGTCGAGAGTGTCCGGCCCGAAGTCGACGGCGGACGGTTCCCCATCAAGCGCGTCGTCTCGGACGTCGTGCGCATCGAGGCCGACTGCTTCGTCGACGGGCACGACAAGCTCTCCGTCGTGCTGCTCCATCGTCACGAGGGACTCGACGACTGGCACGTCGTCCCGATGACGCCCAAGGGAAACGACCTCTTCGTCGCCGACATCGTGACCGCGAGGGTCGGTCGCCATTTCTACACCGTCGAGGCGTGGATCGACGCGTTCGAGACGTTTCGCTCCGGCCTCGCGAAGAAGGTCCAGGCCGGGCAGGACGTGCGCGTCGAGCTCCTCGAAGGCGGCATCCTCGTCGCCGCCGTCGCGAGCCGCGCTGCGGGTGACGACGCCAAGGTGCTGACGCTGCTCGCACGCTCGCTCGAGGCGGAGCTCGGCGCGCCCGAGGAGCGCACGCAGCGCCTCTTGTCCGATGACATCGCGGCGATCGTCGCGCGGCATCCGGATCGCTCGCGCGCAACCCGCTACCGGCACGAGCTCACGATCGTCGTCGACGTCGAGCGGGCGCGCTTCTCCGCCTGGTACGAGTTCTTCCCCCGCTCCTCTTTCTTCGAGAAGGGCCACGACAAGGGCTCCGAGAAGGGCGAAGGCAAGCCCACGAAGCACGGGACCCTCCGCGACGCCGAGAAGATGCTCGGCTACGTCGCGGAGCTCGGCTTCGACGTGGTCTACCTGCCGCCGATCCACCCGATCGGCACGGCGCATCGCAAGGGTCCCAACAACACGCTCACCACGAAGCCCGGCGATCCCGGGAGCCCGTGGGCGATCGGCGCGCGCGAAGGGGGGCACAAGGCGGTGCACCCCGAGCTCGGCACGCTCGAGGATTTCGACCGCTTCGTCGAGAAGGCGCGGAGCCTCGGGCTCGAGACCGCGATCGACGTCGCGTACCAGGTCTCCCCGGATCACCCGTACGTGAAAGAGCACCCGGAGTGGTTCGTGAAGCGCGCGGACGGCAGCATCCAGTATGCCGAGAACCCGCCGAAGAAGTACCAGGACGTCTATCCGTTCGCGTTCGACGGCGAGGCTTGGCGGCCGCTCTGGGAGGAGCTCCTGAGCGTCTTCACCTTCTGGATCGATCACGGCGTCCGCATCTTCCGCGTCGACAACCCGCACACGAAGCCGCTGCCGTTCTGGGAGTGGTGCATCGGCGAGGTGAAGCGCCGCGAGCCGCGCGCGATCTTCCTCGCGGAGGCGTTCACGCGCCCGAAGCTGATGTACGGCCTCGCGAAGCGCGGCTTCACGCAGAGCTACACCTACTTCGCGTGGCGCTCGACCAAGCACGACCTCGGCGCGTACCTGAAGGAGGTCTCGTCCTCGCCGGTGGCCGAGTTCTTCCGACCGAACTTCTGGCCCAACACGCCCGACATCCTCACCGAGGAGCTGCAGCACGGCGGCCGTCCGGCGTTCATCCGTCGCGCCGTCCTCGCGGCCACCATGTCGAGCAACTGGGGCTTGTACGGCCCGGCCTACGAGCTCATGAAGCACGTGCCGCGCCCCGGCGCCGAGGAGTACATCGACAACGAGAAGTTCGAGCTCGAGCGCTGGGACCTCTCCCGCGAAGACTCGCTCCGTCACGTCCTCGCGCGCATCAACCGCATCCGTCGCGACAACCCTGCGCTGCACGCGAACAAGAACGCGCGCGTACACGAGACCGACAACGAGATGGTCTTCGCATTCAGCAAGGCCACCGACGACGGTGAGAACGTCGTGCTGGTGGTCGTCAACCTCGACGACCACCACCCGCACGGCTGTCACGTCACGCTCGATCTCGACGCGCTCGGGCTGAGAGCCGACGAGAGCTTCCAGGTCCACGACGTCATCGGCGACGGCCGCTGGAACTGGCGCGGCGGGAAGGCGTACGTCCATCTCGATCCGCACACCATGCCCGCCCAGATCTTCGTCCTCCGCCGGTTCATGCGGAACGAGACCGGGTTCGAGTACTTCCTGTGAGCGTGCGCGCCCTCCTCGAGCAGGACCGCGACGCGTTCGCGCGGAGGCTCGCCGCGTGGATCGCGGACCGCCGCTGGTACCGGAGCAAGAGCAAGACGATCAGCGGCGCCGCCATCGTCGACGTCGTTCCCGTCGGCGACGACGACCTCGTCTTCCTTCGCGTGGACTTCGCAGGCGGCGAGAGCGAGGTCTACGCGGCTCCGCTCCGCGGCGAGGGCGACGACGCGTTCCTCCACGGCTTCGGCGACAGCCTGCTCGACGCGATCCGCAACGAGAGCACCCTCCGCGGCGAGAGCGGGACGCTCTCTGCGCGCAAGCTCGGAGGACCGATCGACGACGTGCCGCGCGCAAAGGTCGGCACCGCCGAGCAGTCGAATACGGCGATCGTGTTCGGCGATCGCTACATCCTCAAGATGTACCGGCAGACCGTCGAGGGGCCGAACCCGGAGGTCGAGGTGCTCCGCTTCCTCGAGGGGCGCGGGACCGCGACGCCGCGCCTCGTCGGCGAGGTCGAGTGGATCGCCGACGGCGGCGGACGCGCCGCCGTGGCGATGGTGCAGACGTTCGTCACGAGCCGCGGCGATGCGTGGGGCGCCATGCTCGAGCGGCTCGCGCGCTTCCTCGACGACGTGCCGGGCGAACCGCGGGAAGCACCCGCGACGCCACGCGAGTCTCCCTTCGACCTCGCAGAACGAGAGCCGCCCCACGAGCTCCTCGCGGTCGCGGCCGTCGATCTCGCGCGCGCGCGCAAGCTCGGCGAACGCACCGCGGCGCTCCACCGCGCGCTCGCCTCGGCGAAGGACGATCCCGACTTCGCGCCGGAGCCGACGACGCACGCGATCACCGACGCGATCGGCCACGCGATGCGCGAGAGCGTCCGCGCGATGCTCGCGAACCTCCGCGCGCGGGAGCCGCACCTCGGCGGGGACGCGCGCGCCGCGGCGGCGCAGATCCTGGCGCAGGC
>JBKJQC010000255.1:0-10193 GCA_046593995.1 Polyangiales bacterium | reverse complement strand
TGCTTCGACCGACGGCGAGACCACGCGGGTGCACCCGCCCAACGTCGTCCCCGCGACGGTGCGCGCACGGTTCGCGCGCCTCCCGCTGATGGTGCGCGAGTGGCTCGCCGAGCCCGATTTCTCCATCTACTTCGTGGTCTTCATGATCGCCGCGGCGGCGCTCTTCCTCCGCTTCCCGTCGAGCACGGGACAGTTCGTCTTCGACGAGCAGGAGGCGATCCTCGCGAACCCCTACGTGCGTGGTCACCAGCCGTGGATGCACGCGTTCAAGCGCGACTTCTGGGGCCTCCTTCCGACCGCCTCGATCGGAAGCTATCGGCCCGTCCCCAACTTCCTCTGGCGCGCGCTCTGGCGTCTGCAGGAGTGGCGTACCAAGGGTGCCGGCGGCGCGATCAACACGCCCTTCGTCTGGTTCAACATCGTCTTCCATGCGACCAACGCCGCGCTGCTCGCGACGCTCGTGCGCGGCGCGCTGCGGCGGGTCGGCACCGCATGGATCGCCGGCGCGGCGTTCTGCGCGTGCGCGATCCTCACCGAAGCGGTGAGTGGCATCGTCGGCATCGCGGACGTCCTCGGCGGCCTCTCGATCCTCCTCGCGATCGCGGCGCTCACGCTCCATCCCCTCGCGATCGGCCCGGCCGTGTTCGCCGCGACGTTGTTCGGTCTCCTCTCGAAGGAGTCCGCGGTCGTGAACGTCGGGCTCGTACCGCTCGTCGCGCTCGCGCTCTCCCCCGCGATCGACGAAGAGCGGCCGCGTCCGTGGCTCCGCGCGATCGCTTCGCTCGTCGGCGCCTCGCTCGCCCTCGCCCTCTATTTCAAGATCCGCCACGACTACTTCCACATCGCGTTCACGCTCGATCCCGAGAAGATGAAGGGTGGGCTCGTGAGCCGGCTCGGCGAGCAGCTGCGCGTCTACGTCGGCGCGCCGAACCTACCCGTCGATCCCTTCAACAACCCGCTCGCCGAGCCCTCCGCGACGACGGGCCAACGCATCGGCGGGGCGCTGCGCGTGTACTTCCGCGGGTTCGTCCAGGTGATCGTGCCGAATCGGCTGTCGCCCGACTACTCGTCGCCGCAGGAGCCGTTGCCCGCGCGCGGGCTCTTCCCGGAGTCGATCCTCGGGGCGCTCCTCCTCGTCGGACCGCCGCTCGTCGGGCTGGCGACGATCCTGAAGAACCGCCGCCGGAAGGATCTGCCGAGCATCGAGCAGAACCTCTTCGCCTACGCGCTCGTCTCGTGGCCGGCGGCGTTCTTCCCCATCTCCAACATCCCGAAGGCGCTCCCGACGGTCCGCGCCGAGCGCTTCTGGTACACGCCGACGCTCGCGATCGCCGTCGGCGTCGCGGTCCTGTTCTTGTGGCTCGCGAAGCGTCGTTTCGCGGTCGCTGCCGCGCTCTGCGCCGTCTTCCTGGTGATTCAGGGAGTACAGACACGCCGCCACGCGAACGACTTCCGCGACGACCTCGCCTTCTGGCAATCCGCCGCGAAGGCGGTGCCGAACAGCGCGAAGGCACACCTCAACTACTCGGTCATGCTCGGCGCGCGCGCCGCCGAGATCTGGAAGTACACGACCCAGCAGGCGCAGGAGGCGCGCCTCGTCGAGAACATCCGCGCCACGGAGCTCGCGCCCAAATGGGACATGGCGTTCATCTACGTCGGTGACACGCTCTGTCAGCTGAACCGCATGGACGAAGCGTGGGAGTGGTATGTGAAGGGGTTCCGGATCGGGCCGGCGAACACCGGCCTCATCGCCCTCGGTCTCCAGTGTCTGAGCGATCACAACCATCTCCTCGCGAAGGAGAAAGAGGCTCGCGCGCTCGTCGAGGAGCCCGGAATGAGCGGATCGTGGCTCGCGTACCTGGTCAACGACACGCTCGAACGCGAGCGAAAGTGCCGCGGCGTCGACGTGCCTGCGCCCGTCGTCGAGGATCCGCCGCCGCTCTTCGATACGCCGGAGGAGGATCCGCCCACGGAGGGCGCGTCTGCCTCGGGGTCTGCGTCTGCGTCCGTCTCCGCCACGAAGGGCGAAGCAGAAGCAAAGGCGAAGGGCAAGGGAAGCACGAAATCGAGTGCGAGTACGAGCGCGAGTACGAGCGCGAGTGTGGCTGCGGCTCCCTCGGCGAGCGTGGCGCCTCCGCCGCCGAAGCCTCTGCCCCCGTGCGGCGTCGACTCGAAGTACCGCCCGCGCGGCCTCGACGGCGATCCCAAGGGGGACTGATGGCGACGCTCGAGCGGATCGCGCTGCACCAGACGCGGCTCCGCACGCCGGGGCTCGCCCTCGATCCGAGCGGCGTCGCGCTCGGCGCACGCGGTCTCGTGCTGTTGCCGACCATCGAGCGGCTCGTCGCGTTCCTCTCGATGTACACGCGCGATCGCTCGTTCGCCGATCTCCTCGTCGAGCGTGATCCGTCGCTCGGCGCCGCGCGGGAGGACGAGGGCGGTCTCGAGGTCTCGGTCGTCCGTTCGCCGCTCAAGACGCGCGAGGTGGTCGTCTCGTTCCCCGCGAGCTCGACGACGCTGCTCGACGTGATCGCCGACGTCGCGCGCCTCGCCGGCGGCGTGACCTTCACGGGCACCGGGCGCTACTACGTGCAGTACCGGGATCGGACCGCGCCCTTCGGCTACGACGCGGTCGAGCTCCTTCGCGTCGAAGAAGGGACCGAGTTCGCGCTCCACCACCTCACGTTCACGCAGGCGTACGCGCGCGAACGGCGCGTGGATCTCGCGGAGCTCGTGGGCCGTCTCGAGCCGCGGCGCGATCCGACCGTGACGGCGATCGGTGCACGCCCCCTGTGGGTCGCCGCCGAGATGGGCGTCGCGACGGCGATGGTCGGCTACCTCGCCCGGTCCGGCGTGGAGGCGGACGTGGGTATCGTCGAGCTCCCCGCGGAGTCGAGCTTCGACGACGCGCCACGAAGGCTCGCGATCCTGCGCATCCCGGAGCTGCCGCCCCGCCTCGAGCGACTCGTCACGAAAACACCCGGGGTGCGCGCGTTCGTGCCCGCGGGGACGGGCGTCGCGGTGCAGGTCGGTCATCGGCATCCGATCCACCTCGTCGGCCTCCCCGTGTTCCCGACGACCGGCCTCGCGCTCCTCCCCGCCGCCGTCCCCGGTGAGCCGCGCGTCCCACTGAGCTTCGATCCGCTGCCGCAGATGGCGCCGGTCTCGTCGCTCGTCTCGATCAAGCTCGGGAGCGACATCGTGCGCGCCGCTTCGCGAGGGTCGAAGGGACCGAGTGGACTGAACGTGCCGCTGCAGCTCGCACCGACGGTCGCCGGCACGCGCCAGGTGACCGCGTCGCTCGTGCCGCTCGAGCGCGCGCCGCTCCTGCGCCGGCTCGCCTATGCGCTCCCGACGTCGGCGCTCGAGAGCGCGACCATCGCGCGCGTGAAGGCCGGCGCGCTCGGCGAGCTCCTCGTCCTCCGCAGCCCCGGCGGGGTCGATGCGATCCCGCTCGGATCGTTCTTCACGGAACGCGCAGCGGGCCTCTTCGTCCTCGCGGGGCACGACCTCGTGCCGGCGTGCGCACCGTCGCACCTCGCGCAGGCGATCGGGGCGTCGGCGACCTCGTCGGTGTTCGTCTTCCGCGAGCCGGGCGACGCGCCGGCGAGCGTGCGGGCGTTCGCCGTCGACGCGCGCGCGTTCATCCCGCTCTCGAACGCGCTCGTCGAGCCGGAATCGTGGGGCGCGCTGATGCCCATCGAGGTGGTCGAGCTCGCGCAGGCCGAGCTCGACGCGCCGCTCGGCACGATCGCGATGGGCGACCTCGGGTTCGCTCCCATGCGCGGCATCGAGTAGCGGCCCGACTTGGCGCCGCGGTGGACGGGGGCTACGTCCTCTCCATGGCTGCTGCCGCGAATGATGTCCTGCGCATCGGATCGTACGAGTTTCGCTCGCGTCTGTTCGTCGGGACGGGCAAGTACAAGGACGTCGACGAGACGCGGCGCGCGCTCGATGCGTCCGGCGCCGAGGTGATCACCGTCGCGCTGCGACGCGTGAACCTCACCGAGCGTAGCGGCGGCTCGCTCATGGGCCTCCTCACCGAGAAGGCTCCCGACGGGAAGCCCCGCTTCGTCATCCTCCCGAACACGGCCGGCTGCTACACGGTCGAGGAAGCCGTCCGCACGTGTCGCCTCGCGCGCGAGCTCGAGCTGTTCCCCGAGGGGCAGTCGCCGCTGGTGAAGCTCGAGGTGATCGGGGACGCGAAGACGCTCTTCCCCGACAACGAGGCGACGCTCGAGGCCGCGAAGATCCTCGTGAAGGAAGGCTTCACGGTCCTCCCCTACTGCATCGACGATCCGATCATCTGTCGCAAGCTCGAGGAGGTCGGGTGCGCCGCGGTGATGCCGCTCGCCGCGCCGATCGGCAGCGGCCTCGGGATCCGCAACAAGCACAACATCCTCATCATCAAGGAGAGGGCGTTGGTCCCGGTCATCGTCGACGCCGGCGTCGGCATCGCTTCGGACGCGGCCATCGCGATGGAGCTCGGGGTCGACGGCGTCCTGATGAACACCGCGATCGCCCAGGCGAAGGATCCGGTGCTGATGGCGGAGGCGATGCGCGAGGCGGTCAGCGCCGGTCGCAAGGCGTTCCTCGCGGGCCGCATGCCGAAGCGTCTCCACGCGAACGCGAGCTCCCCGGCCGAGCTGCTGATCGAGTAGTCTGCGGCCGCGATTTGCGATTCGGGAGGGTGAGTTGCGATGGAACGTCTGACGCGGCTCCTCCCCATCGTGGCCACGCTGCTCGTCGGGGCTGCGAACGCGATCGCGTTCCGCGGTGAGACGGCGTCCGGCCCGTGGATCACGCAGGCGATGGTCTGGGCGCCGCTCCTCGCGCTCGCCCTGCTCGTCCTCGCCCGCGAGGAGATGCTGAAGGACACCTTCGCGCTCGTCCCCGGCGACGTGTCGCGCGGCATCGCCGGCGCAGCGCTGATCGTCGTCGTCGCGTACGTCGGTGGAAGGCTCGCGTTGAAGGTCGCGCCGCTGCCGATCCTCGAGGAGCTGCGGACGACGCTGGTGATCCGCAACGCGATCAGCCCGGAGTGGAAGCGCGCACTGGTGGTGGTCGCGTTCGCGGCCGCCGAGGAGATCGTCTTCCGCGGCGCCGTGACGGTGACGCTCGAAGAGCGTTTCGGCTCCGCGCGCGCGCCATGGGTCGCGAGCGGGCTCTACGTCGTCGCGATGATCCCGACGCTCCGACCTTCCATCATCGGAGCTGCGATCGCGCTCGGCGCCGTGACGGCGTTCGTCGTCGCGCGCTACCGCAGGCCCTTCATCGCGATCGTCGCGCACGCGGCGTTCGTGTGGGTCGTGCTCGAGATCGTGACGCCGTTCTTGTATGCGAAGGGCTTGGGCCGCTGACCAGATCGCGAATCCGAGAGTCACAGGGAGTCGGGGAGGAGAGGAGGCGAGAGGGAGCCGACGCGGTCTGCCGATCGCATCTTCGGCGCCCCTGCTGCTTTCTCCGCGCACCCCTCGCGCTCATGTCCGAAGAGAACCACGGAGGCACGGAGGCACGGAGGTTCAAGCGGTCTGCCGATCGCAGCATGAACGTCACCCTCGCAAGGAGCGGCGGACACGTCGTGGCGCCGACGCGGCAGCACTCTCATGCCTCCGCGCCTCCGCGCCTCCGTGTTCAATCCAGGCGGCGAAAACTCGCATGGAACGAAAGGTGACGATGCGCAGAAGCGGCGATCGGTAGACTCACGGATCTCCCTCTCGCCTCCTCTTCTCGCCGCCTCCCTGTGGATCTCGCACTAGCCGTCGCGCGGCGCCAGCGTCAGTCGTGGATGCCCCCCGGCAGACGCGTGCGACCGTCCTTCACGCGGTCGTTCCACGTCTCGTGGGGCGCGGTTCCTTCGACCTCGATCATCGAGATGCACCCGGGGACGGGGCACACGAGCTGACAGAGGTTGCAGCCGACGCACTCCGGCTCGTCGATCCACGGCACGCGATCGCCGGCGAGGACGCCGATCGGGAACGGCGACGGCGGCTTCGCATTGCCGTGCGCGTGCGCGTGCGGAGGGCGCGCCTTTTCTTCGTTGCCGGTGAAGATGCACTGGTGCGCGCCGTCGTGGCACGCGGTCACGCACTTCTGGCAGCCGATGCAGAGCTTGGGATCGATCTGCGCGATGAGCTTGTGACCGAGGTCGAGGTCGCCCCAGTCGGTGTACGCCGGGACGGCGCTGCCGCGGAGCTCGGTGACGCTCTTCATGCCGCGCGAATCGAGGTACTCGCTCAGGCCCTCGATCATGTCCTCGACGATGCGGTAGCCGTGGTGCATGACCGCGGTGCAGACCTGCACGCTCGTCGACCCGAGCGCGATGAACTCGGCGGCGTCGCGCCAGTCCGAGATGCCGCCGATGCCGGAGATGGGGATCGTGATCCCCTTCTCGCGCGCAAGCGCCGCGACCATGTGGAGCGCAATCGGCTTCACGGCCGGACCGCAGTAGCCGCCGTTCGTCGAGCGGTTCCCGACCGCGGGGTACGGCACCATCTTCAGGAGATCGAGCCCGATGATGCTCTTGATGGTGTTGATGAGCGAGATGCCGTCGGCGCCGCCGCGCATGGCGGCGAGCCCCGCTTCCTCGATCTCACCGGTGTTCGGTGTCAGCTTGATCAGCACAGGAGTGCGGGCGAACTCCTTCGCCCAGCTGGTGATCTCCTGGAGGAGCTTCGGCTCCTGTCCGACCGAGGAGCCCATCCCGCGCTCGCACATGCCGTGCGGGCACCCGAAGTTGAGCTCGAGCCCGTCGACGCCGACGTCCTCGCAGCGCTTGATCAAGACGCGCCAGTCCTCGCGCGTCTCGGTCATGAGCGACGCGATGACGACGTGCTTCGGGTAGCGCTTCTTCACCTCGGCGATCTCGCGGAGGTTCACGTCGAGCGGCCGATCGGTGATGAGCTCGATGTTGTTCAAGCCCATCATCTTCTGCGTGCCGTAGTCCACCGCTGCGAAGCGGCTCGTCACGTTCATGATGGGGTCGCCGAGCGTCTTCCACACGGCGCCGCCCCAGCCGGCGTCGAAGGCGCGCATCACCTGCTCGCCGGTGTTGGCCGGGGGCGCGGACGCGAGCCAGAACGGGTTCGGGCTCTTGATGCCCGCGAAATCGATACTCAGATCAGCCATTTCAGCTCCTCAAACACTCTGACGAAGGGACGAAAGGAAGGCGGCGCGATCCGATTGAACACGGAGGCACGGAGGCGCGGAGGGTTCGAGGTCTGCCGATCGGTCCGCCGGCATCGAGCTCACTGGTCGCTTCCATGAATCCCGTGATGGTGATCCCGACCACCAGAGCGAACGGAACGTCGACGCTGCGAGCGGCTGACTCTCCGAAGCTCCGTGCCTCCGTGCCTCCGTGTTCAATCGGCTCGGGCTCACGTGCGCCATTGCGCGAGGAGGTGACGGGCTGCGTTGCGGCCGTCGGCGACGGCGTTGACGACTTCCTTGCCGCCGTTGATGCAGTCACCGCCCGCGAACACCTTCGCGTTACCGGTCATGCACGTCTTCGGGTCCACGACCACGCAGCCGCGCGCGTCGAGCGCGACGCCGTCGAGCTCCTTCGCGATGGTGCGTAGCTTCGACTGGCCGATGGCGAGCACCGCGAGCTCGCAGGGGAGCTCCCACTCCGTGCCGGGGACGGCGCGACCGTCCGTCGCCTTTGCGAGGCGGACGGCGACGAGCGCGCCGCTCGCATCGCGGATGAACCCGACGGGGATCGCGTGCTCGACGAGACGTACGGCCTCTTTGCGGGCGCCGACCATCTCGTGCGCGTAGCCGCTCATGGTGTCCTCACCGCGGCGGTACACCATCACCACCTCGTCGGCGCCGAGCTGCGCGCACTCGCGCGCGACGTCGAGCGCGGTGTTGCCGCCACCGATGATCACGACCCGGCCGCGGGGCTTCGGGGTCGCCGGATCGAGCTTCATGGCCTCGATCCACGCGGTCGCACCGACGACGCCGGGCCCCTCTTCACCGGGGACGCCGAGGCGCGTGTCCTCGCCGAGACCGACGCCGAGGAACACCGCGTCGTACTCCGCGAGGAGCTGCGCGCCGCGCGTGCCGCTCCCATCCGAAGAGGGGGCTCCGATCTCCACTCCGCTCCGGAGCTCCACGCCGAGGTCGAGCACCCAGCCGACCTCGCGCACCGAGTCGAGCGCCTTGAGCTTGTACGGCGCAATGCCGGTACTGTTGAGACCGCCGGGCACGGCGCGCTTCTCGAAGATCACCGCGTGGTGCCCTTCGAGGGCGAGGTACCCCGCGAACGCGAGGCTCGCCGGTCCCGCGCCGATGCACGCGACCTTGCGCGGCTTCGTCGTGGGGCCCTCTGCCGAGGATGCAGACTTCGTCGGGCGCACGCCGGCGATGCCCTCCTTCTCGAGGACGTTCTCCGTCGCGAAGCGTTGCAGCCGGCCGATGTGGATCGGCTCACGGCCCCACGCCGTATACACGCACGACCCCTCGCACAGCACCTCGACCGGGCACACGCGCGAGCACGAGTAGCCGAGGAGGTTCTGCTCGAGGATGGTGCGGGCGCTGCCGCGCACGTTCCCGCTCGCGATCTTCTTGATGAAGGTCGGGATGTCGATCTCGGTCGGACACGCCTTGATGCACGGCGCGTCGGTGCAATAGAGGCAACGATCGGACTCAGCGTGCGCCTCGGCCGCCGTGTAGGTCGGCTTCTTGTCGCCGAGATCGTCCTCGAGACGATGCTGCGCGAGGTGCACGCGGTCTTTGGCTTCGGTCTTCGTTGCGCTCATGCGTCTCCAGTCGTCGGTCGTCGGTCGTCGGTCGTCGGTCGTCAGTCGTCAGTCGTCAGTCGCAGCGAGACCCGAGAAAAACACGGAGGCACGGAGGCACAGAGGCATCAGAGTCTACCGTTCGTGGCCGAAACCCCTGCGCAAGGCCGGTGGCGTCTCGATGGCATCCCGCGCGTGGTGCGAAGCGTGCGGCAGCACCTCTCGAACCTCCGTGCCTCCGTGCCTCCGTGTTCAATCAGGTCTCCGCTCGTTCCGGTCACAGGTTGAAGGTCGAGCGCTTGAGGAAGCGGCCGTGCCCCTTCTTGCCGAGGTACTTGCCGTTCTCGACGAGGACCTCGCCGCGCGAGAGCACGTGGGTCGGCGCGCCGGTGACGCGCTGGCCCTCGTAGGGCGAGTAGTCGACGCGCATGTGGAGCGTCTCGACCGAGAGGAGATGCTCCTTGTTCGGATCCCACACGATGAGGTCGGCGTCGGCGCCCGGGGCGACCGTCCCTTTGCGCGGGTACATGCCGAAGATCTTCGCGGGAGCGGTGCTCGTGATCTCGACGAAGCGGTTCATCGAGATGCGGCCGGTGCGCACGCCGCCGTCCCACATCAGGTACATGCGGGTCTCGACGCCGGGCATGCCGTTCGGGATCTTGGTAAAGGCGTCGCCGCCGAGATCCTTCTGTCCCTTGAAGCAGAACGGGCAGTGGTCGGTCGAGACGACCTGCAGATCGTTCGTCCTGAGGCCGCGCCAGATGTCCTCCTGCATCTCCTTCGGGCGGAGCGGCGGCGTGCAGACGTACTTCGCGCCCTCGAACCCTTCGCGCGCGAGGTCGTCGAGCGAGAGGAAGAGGTACTGCGGGCAGGTCTCCGCGAAAACCGGCAGCCCGCGATCACGCGCCTCGACGACCTTCTCGAGCGCGAGCGGCGCCGAGAGGTGGACGATGTACACCGGCGCGCCGGCCATCTCCGCGAGCGCGAGCGCGCGATGGGTGCCTTCGGCTTCGGCGATCTGCGGGCGCGAGAGCGAATGGTACTTCGGCGCGGTCTCGCCGCGCGCGATCGCCTGCTCGATGAGCACGTCGAGCGCGATGCCGTTCTCGGCGTGCATGCAGATGAGCGCGCCGAGATCGCGCGCGCGCTGCATCGCGCGGAAGATCTGGCCGTCGTCGACGTAGAGGACGCCGGGATAGGCCATGAACAGCTTGAAGGAGGTGATGCCCTCCTTCACCAGGCCCCCCATCTCCTCGAGCGTGCCGGGGTTCACGTCGGGGATGATCTGGTGGAAGCCGTAGTCGATCGCGGTCTTCCCTTCGGCCTTCTCGTACCAGGTGTCGATGCCCTGACGGAGCGACGAGCCCTTGGTCTGGATGGCGAAGTCGACGAGCGTCGTCGTGCCGCCGTACGCGGCCGCGATGGTCCCGGTCTCGAAGTCGTCGCTCGACATGG
>JBKJQC010000155.1:0-3166 GCA_046593995.1 Polyangiales bacterium | reverse complement strand
TCTGGGGCCAGGCCTCGAAGCGTCGCGATCGGCAGACTCTCGAGCCTCCGTGCCTCCGTGCCTCCGTGTTCAATCGATCAGGTACACCGAGTTCGAGAATCGAGGTCGCTGATTTAGACTCTCGACTCTAGACCTCTCGGTCTCGGTCTCGTCTCGGTCTCGTCTCGGTCTCGTCTCGGACTGACGACTGACGACTTCTTCAATCGACGTCGCTCTTCGCCTCGAGCGCGATCGCGCCGGAACCGGGCTTCGCGATCAAGCCAGGCAGCGCATCGCGCACGAGCCGATCGCGCAGCTGTCGGGCCGCGTCCGGAGCATCGCGCTCTGGAACGGCGAAGCCGGCCATGAGACACGCCTCGTTCCACGCGGGATAGATGGCGTACGCCGCCGCATACCGCTTGGTGCCGAGGATCGAGCGACGGCGCGCGTCGAAGACGTAGATCTTCGCGGTCTTGTTCCCACCGGGTGGCCACGTGATCTCGTCGACGCGTGCGTCGCCGACGTCGATGTCGAACGCCTTTGCGCGGGAGTCACCCCACGCGTGGAACTTCGCCGAGCACCCCTCGATCGTGGCGCCCCCAGGCGGTGCCGTGAACGCGAAGACCGCGAGCGCGACGTGGTGATCCTCTCCGTAGCGGTACCCGGCGAGCGTGGTGACGCCCCAGTAGCGGACGTGCGTCCACGCGGAGGCGTCCGGCAGTGGCAGCGAGATGATGCGTCGGCGGTCGACGCGTGTGCCCCATCCGGCATCGAGCAGCCGTCCGAGCGCATCGGGGTGCTCGCTCTTCGGACCGCGCGCGTCGTTCACGGGAGCGCGGGGACCGCTGCCTTTGGGCGCCGCCGCGAGCGTCGACTTCGGCGCCGGAGGGTGTCCGGTGCATCCATTGAGCGCGAGGGCGAGCGCGAGGGCGAGCGCGGGGGCGAGCGCAGAGACGAGCGCGGCGCACGTTCCGAGGAGCGTTCCGAGGAGCACGCGAGGTCCCACGCTCCGTTCGACGAGCGACGGACGCACACCTTCACGCTCACCTCGAACTGGGCTCCGCACAGTGTCCAACTCTTCTGTATCTTGCCACCCGATGCCGGCTTCGTCGCCTCCCGCCGCCCCCTACGCAGCAACGCTCACGGACGTGCTCCTGCCGCAGATCGACCTCGTGACGTTCGACTGCTTCGGCACCCTCGTCGACTGGGCGCAGGCCTTGACCGAGCTCGGGCTCGACCAGGAGAAGATGCCGATCTTCCTCCGCGAGAGCGAGCGACGTCAGCGTCCGAACCAGCGCGGCGCGCAGTTCGTCGGCTATCAGGCGCTGCTCCGGGACGTCGGTGAGATCTTGCGGCCGGATCTCGACCCGCACGAAATCGCGCAGTGGGCGCGACGGTTCGGAGAGATCCCGTTCTTCGCGGACGTGCGGTCCGGGATCGCGCTCCTCGGATCCGTCGTCGACGTAGGCGTGATCTCCAACTGTGACTTCGTGCACCAGGTGGACGTGCAGCGTCGCCTCGGTCGTCCGTGGGACGTGTGCATCGTCGCCGAGGAGCTCGAGGCGTACAAGCCGACCGATCGCGCGTGGGACCGCGCCGTCGGGTTGGTCGTCGGCCGCGGCTACGATCCCGAGCGCTGGCTGCACGTGTCGGCGTGGGACGACTACGATCTCGCCCCCGCCGCCGCGCGCGGGATCCGAACGGGGTACATCCCGCGGCCCGGCGGCGTCGCGCCACGGCTCGGATCGTACGACGCCGCGTTCGGCGACGTGCTCGCGCTCGCGCGCGCGACCGCGGCCGCGAAGGACGGCCCCGTCGCCTACGAGGTCGAGGCCGAGCTCGGTGACCGCGGAGTGATGGAGCGCTATCTCGCGTGGATGCAGGACGAGCACCTCGCGGAGGTCCGCAAGTGCGCCGGGGTGAAGCGCGCGGAGCTCCTCACCATCGACGGCCTCCGCACGCGCAGCGTCTATCGCTTCAGCTCGCGCGCAGCATACGCACGCTATCTCGAGCGCGACGCACCGCGCTTGCGCGCTCGCGGGCGAGAGCTCTTCAGCGAAGACGACGTCCGCTTCACGCGCATCGAAGGTACCGTCCGCCACATCGCCTGAGCATGTTCCCCGATCTTCCCCCCATGGCCTGGGTGATCCTGGCGCTCGGCGTCGCCTGGCTCGTCATCCGCACGTGGACGCGCCGCATCGAGGAGCGCCGCCGCGAAGAGCGCAACGTGCGACTCGCGGAGCTCCATGCAGAGCGCGAGGCGATGCAGGAGGAGAGCGCTCCTCGGTCCATCGGACCGAGCTCGCTCGCTGCGCATGTGTCCGATCGCGGGTCCGAGCCCGAGCCGGCCGAGACGGCCACGGAACGAAGATGCGTCGGCTGCCGAACGGTCAACGCGAAAAGCGCGACGACGTGCTCGGGATGCGGGCTCGAGCTGTGATCGTCCCCTCCTTCACCGTTCCCTTCACCATCACCGGCGACCGCGGCTTCGCCTGACGCGCACGTTCGCGGGCGGCATCGAGCACCGCCGTCGCGAGCGAGCCGTCCGACGCGAAGCGCACGTCCTCGATCTTCGACCGCGTCAGCTCGCGCGCGTCCTCGTCGTCCTCGAGGCAGAGGATCGGCACCGCGCGCGTGGCCCGCAGATCGCGGAGCGCGCTCCCGACTTCGCGTCCGTGCGACGGCCGCTTCCGCAGATCGAGCACCACGACGTCCGGCACGCTCGTGCGAATCGTGCGATACGCGCGCCCCCCGTTCTCACACTCCACGTCGACCTTGAACCCCTCCCGTCGCAGGGCTGCAGCCTGCACGGTCGCGGACTCGGCATTCCAGTCGACGAGGAAGATCTTTCCCTTCATGACGCGCCTCCGTTGTGCGATCGCGATGCGAAGGAAGTGAGTCGATGCGTGATGCAAGCTCGAGAGAGGCGACGCACTCTCGCGCCGTCGCCTGCTCGTCGAGTCTATCCCGCGACGCGTGCGGGTGCGCTACGACAATATCGCTCCGGCCGCGCCCCACACGCGCGCGCCCAGCTTCGCGCGTGCAAGGGCGCGTCATGGAACGCGATGTGCTTCTGGCGTAGAAGCGTCGCCATGCCCATCCCGCGCGGTGCGATCCGAGGCGTGTCCTTCGACTACGGTCACGTCCTCGGCGGACTCGATCTCACCGAGCTCGCCGCACGGCTCCG
>JBKJQC010000136.1:0-2928 GCA_046593995.1 Polyangiales bacterium | reverse complement strand
TCTGGGGCCAGGCCTCGAAGCGTCGCGATCGGCAGACTCTCGAGCCTCCGTGCCTCCGTGCCTCCGTGTTCAATCGATCAGGTACACCGCGTTCGAGAATCGAGGTCGCTGATTTAGCGCGCGCCCACGCCCTCCTGCGAGGGGTCGAGAGTCTAAATAGCCGAGCATGGCCGGGCGCGATCCTCGACATCACGGAGCAGAGACGGGCGTCTCGTCACTTCAGTGTCACGCCGCTGACCCTGTCCAGCCGCCCGTTAACAGGGAGCCGGGGAGGCGGGGAGCTCTCGAGAGGTCTGCCGATCTCGGATTTCCGCGCGACGACGCTGTCGCATGCGCGAGCCTCACGCCGGTCGCAGCACGCGCGCGGCAGCACTGTTTGGGCTGTCTCCCCGCCTCCCCGCCTCCCTGTGAACAGACCGTTCTGCGGCGTCGGCGGCCAGGCGGCGATGCTGCGCGACAGGCGATCGCCGAGACCGCGCTGGTCTGGTCAGCGGACGCCGAGGATCCAACCTTCCTCGTGGAGCGCCGCTTCGTCGTTCGGCGCAGCCTCGAACATCCCCGTGAGCTCCCCCGCGACATCGGCCGCCGCAAAGGCGCGTGACGCCGCGAGGACCTGCAGTCGATCGTGCACCTCGGTCGTGGCGTAGCTCCGTCGATGGAACATCGAGGGGTAGATCTCTGCGAGGACGACGCGCGCCTCCTCGCGGCTCGGCAGGCGCGCACCGGTCTCGAAGGGCCAGATGCGCGCGTCCGGCAGCGCCTTGCGCAGCGCCGCCACGCGCGGGATCCCGACGAGCGATTGCCCCCCGACGGAGTTGGCTCCGCCGAAGACGAACCACGGCGTCGAGACGCCCGATGCCAGGCGATCGGCGGCGCGCACACGCGCGAGGCGATCACCGCTCTTCGCGACGAGCGGGTAGGGGAACACGCCCTCCTGCTTCTGCGAGAGCGTGCGCAGGATGACGTCCGAGCGGGTGCTCGGCCGGCCGTAGAACGGACCGAAGGCCCCGGACACCTCGAGGTTCAGGGCGGCCGCGACCGCGAACCGATTGTTGGTGTTGGCGTCATCGTCGGTCACGTCGCGCGCGAGTCGGTTCCACACCGTCGACCAGGCGTCGCGTGGCGAGCCCTGGTGACCGATCGCCGCGGCGAACCCGCGCGGGAACCCGAACGGGAAGTCGAACCCGACGAGCACGCGAGAGCTCGCGAGATCGCTCCGCAGGCGATCCTCGGTGAGCGCTGCCCATTCGCTGCGACGCGTGCAGTTGCCGCTCTCGATGAAGGCCTGCCCCTCGGTCCAGCGGAGAAGGGCCCACCACACGCTGTCGGCACCGGAGGCCGGCTCGCTCGCGGCGCTCCAATCGACCATGAAATAGGCGTCGAACGCGGTCTGCGTGCCGCTCGGGACGCGCAGCTTCTCGTCGACGATGACCGCGAACTGCTTGCCGCTGCCGCGCTTCGGCGGTCGCGCGGGAGCCTCGGGCGCCACGGGAGCCTCGGGCGGCGTGGCCTTCTCGGCGGGCGCGTCGTTCTCGGGGCGATTGGAGTCCGTCATCACCGTTCACGGTAGACGAAGACGACCCGCTTTCTCGGTCCCGCGATGAATCGGTCGTCGTCGACAGCTGACCCCGAGCGCTGCGGGACCGGACCTGTCCGGTAGCCGTCCGAGCGTCCGCACGTACACTGTAGACGAACAGATTTGCGATTCGGCTCAGATCATCGTACCACGTCCCCCCATGAAGAACGCGGCTCTTTCCTTCAGCATCCTCCTTGCGTGCGGCAGTATCGCCGCGGCAGCGATCTCCTTCGCCGGCTGTAGCAGCGACCCGGAGGCCCCCGTGACGCCCGTCGTCGTCGACGCCGGCAGCGACACCAAGGTCGTCGTCCTCGATACCAAGCCGCCGGCTCCGATCAGCTGCCAGGGCGCGTTCGAGGGCCCGTGCGTGGCGCCGCCCAGCAAGACCGGAGCGACCGTCTGTACGGACCTCATGCTGAACGAGTTCCTCGACTGCTTCGGCACCGACGGTGACGAGGCGAAGTGCATGGCGACGACGAAGAAGTACCCCGCCTGCAACACCTGCATCCTCACGACGTGGCTCGCCGGCAACTCGATCGACGTCGCCGCGTGCGTGAAAGCGATCGACCCGAGCGGAACCTGCGCGACGGCGGTGCACTGCGAGAGGACCTGCGTCGCCGAGGTCTGCGCGGAATGCGACCCGGAAAAAGGCACCGGCCGCACCAGCACCACGAGCCAGCTCGACAACTGCGAGGTCGACTCGGTCTTCAGGGGCTCGGCGACCAAGCCGAAGGGCAAGTGCTACGACCTCGCGGCGAAAGAAGCCACCGCCTGCGAGACGGATTCGAGGTTCGCGGTGTGCTTCATCACGAGCAAGGCGAGCCTCGTCAACTTCTGGCGCGGCGCCTGCCGTGACAAGGGCGACTTCATCACCAAGGTCGACGTCGACGACGGGACGTTCCCGCCGCCCGCGGGCGACGCCGGCACGGACACGGGCACGGCGACCGACACGGGCGCCGCGGGCGACACCGGCGGCGCGACCGACACCGGCACGAGCACCGACTCGGGCAGCGACTCGGGGGTCCTCCCGGACCTCGGCCTCCCCGGCTGATCTGCGAGACGAAAGACGTCACACGTCGTGACGAGAGGCGGGCCCTTCGCGAGGAGGGCCCGTTTCGTTTTTGGCACGCAGCGCACGACCTTGGTTGACGGTCGTCGCGCGAGGTCCGACTGTTCGGCCGATCATGCCGATCCGCCTCCACGTCAACATCGACCACGTGGCCACGCTCCGTCAGGCGCGCGGCACCGCGTATCCCGATCCGGTGTTCGCCGCGCAGCTCTGCGAGCAAGCCGGCGCCGACGGCATCACGCTGCACCTCCGCGAAGACCGTCGCCACATCGGCGATCGCGAC
>JBKJQC010001304.1:0-11295 GCA_046593995.1 Polyangiales bacterium | reverse complement strand
CCGGCGCGCGCGCCGAGGGCTCGGTCGGCAAATTCGAGCTCGCGGGCGACGGCACGATCCTCCTCGACGAGATCGTCGACCTCCCGCTCGACATGCAGGCGAAGCTGCTGCGCGTCCTGCAGGAGCGCGTCGTCGTGCGACTCGGGAGCAACGTGGAGCGGACGGTGCGCGCGCGCGTGCTGGCGACGGCCCAGCGCGATCTCGCGATCGACGTCGAGCGCGGACGATTCCGACTCGACCTCCTCCACCGCCTGCGCGTGCTGCAGATCACGCTCCCCCCGCTCCGTCAGCGCCCGGGCGACATCATCATCCTCGCGCACCACTACCTGCGGCTCTTCGCCGAGCGACAGGGGAAGCTGGTCCGCGAGATCTCGAGCGACGTCGAGAGCGCGCTGATCGGCTATCCGTGGCCGGGCAACGTGCGCGAGCTCGCAAACGTCATCGAGGGTGAGGTCAGCCTGCTGCAGGCTAACCAGCTCCTGCTCGATCGCGTGCCGACGTCGATCGCGCGACGGTCGGATGCGCCCCCCTCGGGCGCGTGGTCCTTGCGCGAGTCGCAGGTCGGCATCCCGGCCTCCCTCCGCGACTCGTCCTACGGCATGCCGGCCTCCCCGCAGATCCGCGACTCGGTTGGCACCCTCTTCGGCGGCGGCCCGGTGCTCCCCCTCGCGGAGATCGAGCGCCGCGCATACCTCGAGGCCTACGACCACTGCAACCGCAGCGTCACCCGCGCCGCCAAGGCACTGGGCGTCTCGAAGGTCACCTTCTACGGCAAGCTCCGCCAGTTCGGGATGCATCCTGCCGAAGTCACCGGCGAGATCCCCTCGCTTCGTTCGTCCTCGGGGCGCATCAGCGTGGCCGCGGAATCGTCGTCGGGACGCATCAGCGTCGCAGACCCCATCGATCCTTCGAGCGAGACGCTGGCCATCCCCGACGACGCCCCCCCCCCACCCGCCGCCGCTGACTCGGATTGAACACGGAGGCACGGACGCACGGAGACTCGAGAGGTCTGCCGATCGCCGCCGGGCCCTACCGTCACTCATCTCGGCGAGCAGGTCCTCGCCCCGAGTCCGAGCTGTTGACTGGATGGGCCACAGGGCGAAGCCAGCGAGAGCGGCGGAGACCTCGGAGCGAAGCGTGCGGCAGCACTCTCGGGACCTCCGCGCCTCCGTGCCTCCGTCTTCAATCGACTCTGCTACCCTCGCGTTCGTGCGCCCGCTCCGTCTCGCCGTCGCCGCCCTCTTCCTCGCAGCGCCTTTCGCCTGTGCGTCGCGAGGTCCGGACCTCGTCGCGCGCATGACGTCGGCGAGCTCGATCTACCAGTCGGTCGGTTTCACGCCGCAGGGTGCGCCCGCGACGGGCAGCGTCGCGGAAGGGAAAGAAACGAAAGTGACCCTCTCGTTCAAGGAGGGTTGCTACATCGTCGCAGCGTTCCCCGGCGACGGGCTCAAGGGGATCGAGCTCGCGTTGCTCGACCCCGCGGGGAAGCCCGTCGGACAGGCGTCGAAGCACGAGGGGCAGACGTCGATCAAGGCCTGCGTCCCCGAGGCCGCGAGCTACACGTTGGTCGTGAAGTCGGCCGGCGGCTCGGGCTCCTTCCTCGCGCAGTCCTATGCGTCGTCGGAGAAGGCGCCGGCCAAGACGGGCCCCGACGAGACCGAGCCGAACGCTGGGTGCATGGGCGACGATTGTGACGATCCCGGCGGCGGAGGAGGCGGCGGTGGCGGGGGCGACCCCTGCACGAACCCCGGCGAGCTGGCGGTCGGCGGCACGGTGAAGAGCACCACCAAGGGGAAGCAGATCGTGCCGCACAGCGGCTGCTCGGTCGCGGACGGGCCGAGCGTCGTGCAGCGCCTCCACGTCGAAGGGCGCCACCGACTGGTGCTCGACCTCAACGCCAAGTTCGACGCGGTGATGACGCTCTATCGCGCGGCGCACGACGGATACCTCTGCGACAACGGCTACGAGGTCGACTGCTCGGACGACTCCGAGGGGCTGACTACGAAGGGGCACATCGAAGCAGTCGTCGACACCGGCGACTACGGCGTCGTCGTCACCGGCTACGACAACGACGCGGGCGAATTCGACCTGCGCGCGCGGCTCGAGGACGCACCCAGCCTCGAGTCGGTGTGCACCGCAGCGCACCCTGCCGCGATCGGCTCGAAGACCACCGAGCTCGTCGGCAGCGAAGGCTCGAACTTCTCCGCCAGCTGCACGACGTCGAGCGGCAGCGAAGCCCTCTTCAAGTTCGAGCTCAAGGCCAAGTCACGCGTCCGCCTCGGCATGCGCGCGTCGGGCGGCGGCGACTCGAGCCTCAGCGTGCGACGCCGCTGCGAGGATCCGTCGACCGAGGTGCTCTGCTCGAAGGACTGGCACTTCGACGGCATCTCGTGGACCGGTCTCCTCGAGCCCGGCGCCTACACGGCGATCGGTGACACGACCGACGCGAGCCACGCGGGTACGATCGATCTCTCGCTCGACGCCGCGGGCGCCCTCGGTGACGGCACCGCCGACGGCGAGTCGTGCAAGGACGCGAAGGCGCTCCCCCTCGGCGCGCTCTTCACGGTCGACACGTTCAAGGCGAAGGCCGACGTGAAGGCGAGCTGCGCCGCCGACTCCGCGGCCGACGTCGTCTACAAGCTCGACGTGAAGACCAAGAGCCGCCTCTTCGTGAGCACGACCGAGGACGAGGCGCGTCACGTCGTCGCGATCCAGAAGACCTGCGGCGAGACCAAGGGGGAGATCGCGTGCGACCAACCGACGCCGTCGAAGGGCTTCGACGCGACGCTCGAACCGGGCTCGTACTCCGTCGTCGTGAAGGGCAAGGGCGGCGACGACTTCGGCCGCACCAAGCTCACCGCGCGGCTGCGTGAGCTCGACGCCGCAAAGACCGCGTGCAAGGCCGCGCCGAAGCTCGTCTCCGGGACGCCGATCACCGACACCACGGCAGCCCAGACCGACAAGTTTGCCTCGGAGAAGTGCGGCGGACCGGTCGCGACGCAGGCGAGCGGCGATCGCGTCTACCAGTTCACGCTCAAAGAGCGCTCGAAGGTCAACCTGAGCCTGAAGAGCGGCACCTTCTACAACGCGATCATGTCGCTCCGGACCGACTGCGCCGATCCGACGCGCAACGAGCTCACCTGCTCGACGACGTACGGCAAGGTCCTCGACCGCGATCTCGACAAGGGCACGTACTACGTCGTGGTCGATGGCTACGGCGGCAAGGCCGAGGGCTCGTACACGATCGAGATGACGACGAAGCCGATCAAGTGATACGGCGGAAGCTGCTCGCCTGGTACGACGAGAACGCGCGCGATCTCCCCTGGCGGCGGACGCGCGATCCGTACGCGATCTGGGTCGCCGAGATCATGCTGCAGCAGACGCGCGTGGAGACGGTGATCCCGTACTACGCGCGGTTCCTCGAACGCTTCCCGGACGTGTCGACGCTCGCCGGGGCCGAGCTCGATCAGGTGCTCGCGATGTGGAGCGGGCTCGGGTACTACCGACGCGCGCGGCTCCTCCACCGCGGCGCACGGCACGTGCTCTCGCTCCACGACGGCTCGGTGCCGGACGACGCCGAATCGATCCGCGAGATCCCCGGGGTCGGCGCGTACACCACCGGAGCGATCGCGAGCCAGGCCTTCGGCCGCGAAGAGGCGCTGGTCGACGGCAACGTCGCGCGCGTGCTCTCGCGCGTGTTCGCGGTGGAAGAAGATCCGAAGCGCGGCGCCGGCCTGCGCGCCGTGTGGGGGCACGCGGCGGAGCTCGTGCGCGGTGAACGGCCGGGTGCTCTGAACAATGCGCTCATGGAGCTCGGAGCGACGGTGTGCGTGCCGCGCGAGCCGCGCTGCCTCGTGTGCCCGATTCGCTCCGGGTGCGCGGCGCGGAAACAGGGGCGCGAACGCGAGCTGCCCGTGACGACCGAGAAGGCAGCGCGCCCGCGCGTGCGCGAGTACGCGGCGGTGCTTCGCGTGCGTGATGCGGCAGGAGCGGACGACCGCTTGCTCGCACGCCGCGCCGGTGAGGGATTGTTCGCGGGCATGTGGGAGCCGCCGCGCGTCGCTGCGAAGGATCGGCACCAGGCGCGGTCGCTCTTTTCGGCGCTCCTCGGCGTCGACGTGGTGCTCGAGGATCGCGCCGTGCGCCGGGTGCAGCACGTGCTCACCCACCGCCTCCTCGACGTCACGGTCCACGAAGGGATCCTCGACCGAGCGCCGCACGGAGCAACTACGGACTACGACGCGCTCGCGCTCGTCCCGCTCGACGCGCTCGGCGATCGGGGGGTCTCGACGCTCGCGCGCAAGCTCCTCGGCCGCGCAACGTGATGGGCGGGAGCTTGACGCCAAAGCGGCGTGAGAGGACGACCCTCCCCGATGTCCTTCCCGAACGTCTACGTCGTGATCATGGCCGGCGGCTCGGGCACGCGGTTCTGGCCTGCCTCGCGGATGCGCCGCCCGAAGCAGCTCCTCGCGCTGGCTCCCTCTGCGGACGGGCGCGCCGAGCGCTCGCTCCTCGCCGAGACGGTGGAGCGGGTCCGCGACATCGCGCCCATCGAGCGCACGCTCGTCGTCACCGCGCAGGTCCTCGCGGACGCGACGCGGAAGGAGCTGCCGAAGCTGCCGCACGAGAACCTCCTCGCCGAGCCGGCTCCGCGCAACACGGCGCCTTGCATCGGGTGGGCGACGCGCAACATCCTCGCGCGCGACGCCGACGCGCTCGTCGCCGTGCTCCCGAGCGACCATCACGTCGCGCACGTGCCGCGGCTCACCAACACCGTGAAGGACGCGCTCGCCGTCGCGCGCGTCCGCGACCTCGCGACGATCGGCATCGAACCCACGCGTCCCGACACCGGCTTCGGGTACATCGAGACCGGCGCCGAGATCGCCGGCGCCCCGGGCCGTGATGTGGTGCGCTTCGTCGAAAAGCCCGACTTGGCGCGCGCGAAGGCCTACGTCGAGAGCGGGCATTACCTGTGGAACAGCGGGATGTTCTTCTTCCGCGCGACGGCGATGGATCAGGCGATCGCGAAGCACCTGCCCGAGCTCGCCCAGGGCCTCGACCGCATGACGAGCGATGCTGCCATCACTGCCATCTTCCCGACGCTCCCCTCGATCAGCATCGACTACGGCGTCGTCGAGCGGATCGCCGACGGCCACGTCGGCGTGGTCCCCGGTGAGTTTGGGTGGAGCGACGTCGGCTCGTGGGAGAGCGCGTGGGAGCTCGCGCCGAAGGACGAACACGAGAACGCCCTCCCCGAGGGGGCCGTCGCGATCGACGCCGCGCGGAACCTCGTGCGCGCGAGCGGCAAGAAGCTCGTCGCGTTGGTCGGTGTGAACGATCTGGTCGTCGTCGAGACGGACGATGCCATCCTGGTCCTGCCGCGCGATCGTGCGCAGGACGTCCGCGCGATCGTCGACGCGCTCAAGTCGCGCGGGCGCAACGAGCTGCTCTGATGGCCGATCTGCCGCCGATGTCCTGGATCCCGGGAGAGTCGATCCCCCCATCGCTCCCGTTCGGGGACCGGAGCGTCGATCTGCCCGCGACCGGCCGGCGCATCTTCGCGATCGGTGGCAGCAAGGGCGGGGTCGGGAAGGCGCTGGTCGCGGTCAACCTCGCGGTGTACCTCGCGCAGCTCGGCAAGCGCGTGGTGCTCATCGACGCGGATCCGACCGGCGCGAACCTCCACCGCGGGCTCGAGGTCGAGGATCCGATCGCGCACCCGCAGGTCGAAGGGACCGACACGCTCGAGGCCTCGCTCAAGTCGACCTCGGTGCCGGGGCTGCGCCTGCTCACCGCCGCCGGCGACGCGAACGACAGCGGCGGCCTCAAGAGCTCGCGCAAGGTCCGGCTCCTCTCCCAGCTGCGCGCGCTCGGCACCGACGATCTGGTGATCGACGTCGGACCGGGAAACGGCACGTCCGCCCTCGACCTCTTCCTCGCCGCCGACATCGGGGTCCTGGTGACGGTGCCCGAGCCTGCCGCGATCGAGGCCACCTATCGCTTCGTCCGCGCTGCGTACGCGCGCGACCTGCGGCGCGCGGTGCGCGCCGATCGCACCCGGCTCCGCGCGCTCGACCGCATCCTCGGCGAGATGCCGCGTCACCCGCTGCCGATCGATCTCGCGCGCCATCTCGCGCGGGTCGACGCGCCGCTCGGCGAGATCGCGGCGCAGCTCCTCGCGCGCACGCGACCGCGGCTCGTCGTCAACCAGACCCGCGTGAAGAGCGATCTCGAGCTCGGCGGGTGGATCGCCCAGATCGCGCAGCGTCGCCTGGGCATCGCCATCGATCCGCTCGGGAGCATCGAGCACGACGACGCGGTGTGGCTCGCGCATCGCCACGAGCGCCCGCTCTTGGTCGACAACCCGAGCAGCAAGGCCGGCCGCGGGCTCGAGCGCATCTGTCGACGGATCCTGGCAGTGATACCGCACCGTTCGAAGGAGCTCGAGGCGAAGGGGTTCATCCCGGGCGAGCCGAACCACTACGAGCGACTCCTGATCCCACGCGGTGCGAGCGAAGAAGAGGTCCGCCGCGCGCACAAGCGACAGCGCGAGGTCTGGAACGACGACAGCCTCGCGACGATCTCGCTCTTCGATCCCGACGAGCTTGCGCGGGAGCACGCCCTCCTCGACGAGGCGCACGACGTGCTCCTCGATCCGCCGCGGCGTCGCGCGTACGACGTCTCGGTCTTCCCCGATCACGAAGCCCCGCCCGTGCCCTCGCCGGCGGACCGCGTGCTGTCCGATGCGATAGCCTCCGAGCTCCGCGAGCTCCAGGCGCAGGTCGCGCGCGAGCTCGGCCCGGACACCGAGTTCAGCGGGACGCTCCTCCGTCGCATCCGCGAGTCGCGAGGCGTCGAGCTCAAGGAGGTCGCCGCGAAGACGAAGATCTCGGGGGTGCACCTCGCCGCGATCGAAGAGGAAGCGTTCGACCGACTGCCGCCGCTGGTCTACGTACGCGGGTTCCTCGTCGAGGTCGCGAAGTTCCTCCGCCTCGACCCGTCGCAGGTCGCGCGAACCTACCTGCGCCGCGCGAAGGAGCTCCTCGAGCTCCGCGGATGAGGGCTCGCACGCTCGGTAGGACGCTTTCCGTGGCGCTCGTCGCGTTCGTCGCGCGCGTCACCGTCGTCCTGTGGGCGCTCGCCGAGCCCGTGTGGGACGGCTTCTACTACGACCTCGGCGCGCGCCGGATCGCGTCCGGTCTCGGGTACAGCGAAGACCTCGTCATCGCTGCAGCCGACGGCGGTGAGCGGGTCGCGTGGCTGCCGTGGGCGCATTACCCCGTCGGGTACTCCGGGTTCCTCGCTGCGTTCTACAAGGTGTTCGGCGAGAGTCTGCTCGTCGCGCCGCTCGTGAACGCGGTCACCGGGGCACTGCTTGCGGCCGTCGCGCACCGTATCGCGCTCCACGCGTTCGCGGACGAGGCCCTCGTCCAGGAGCGCGCGACGATCGCCGGCTTCCTCGTCGCGCTCCACCCCGGCCTCGTCCTCTACGCCGGCGCATGGATGACGGAGCCGCTCGCGGCGCTCTTGATGCTCTCGGCGATCCTCTTCGCGCGCGACGAGAGGCGCGCGCGCGGCATCCCGCTTTCGGGGCTCGCGCTCGGCCTCGCGACGTTGGTCCGCCCGAACGCCGTCTTGATGGCGCCGTTCGTCGCGCTGGCGATTCCGGGGTTCTCCGGCTCTCTTCCCCGCCGCTTCTTCGCCTGGACCGCGCGCTCCGCGGTCGTGATGGTCCTCGCGCTCGCGACGGTCGCACCTTGGACGCTGCGTAACTGCCGCGTGATGGACGCCTGCGCGCTCGTCTCCACGAACGCTGGTTGGAACCTCGTCATCGGCGCCGCGCCGGGGGCCACCGGCAAGTTCGAGTTCCTCGTCGGCCACACTCCCGAGGGAGGGCCCGCCTGCGACGAGGGGGGTCAGGTCGCGCAGGATCGGTGCTGGTGGAAGTACGGCGTGCAGCTGATCCGCCGCGACGTGCGCCGTTGGGCGGCGCTGATCCCCGCGAAGCTCCACTACACGATGGACGCCGAATGGTTCCCCATCAACTACCTCCGTGAGGCGCGCCCGGATCGCATCTCCGCCGCAATGCACGTCGCCGTCGGCAAGACGCTGACCGCGCTGCACCACCTGCTGGTGGTCGTCGCCGCGCTCGCCGCCATCGGCGTCTACCGCCCCTCACGCGGCCAGCGATTCGCCTACGTCCCTCAGCTCGTCGCATTGGTGTTGGTCGTCTTGCTGGCGACCCGCACGGTCGACGCCTCGCACCCGAGCGTGTGGGCCGTCGGCGTTGCGGCTTGCTTGCTGCCATTCCTGCCATTCACGGGGGCGCCTCGCGTGAATGCGACGCTGCTCGCCGTCGCCGCGGTGGTGCTGACCACGTTGATCACGCATGCGGTGTTCTTCGGCGAGGATCGGTATCACCTGGTCGCGACGCCGGCGCTCTGCATCCTGGCCGCCGGCCTCGGACGCCGTTCCCGCTGAGGGCGAAGGCGACTAAATCAGCGACCTTGTTCTCGACTCGACGCACCTGATCGATCGAACACGGAGGCACGGAGGCACGGAGGTTCGAGAGTCTGCCGATCGCGACGAGCCGAGGGCTCCGCAGTCCGTACCTCGATGCGATGGCCCGCGAGACGCCGGTGATGGCACGCGGCAGCACTTCACGAACCTCCGTGCCTTCGTGCCTCCGTGTTCAATCCTATGGTGTCGAGCGATCGAGAATCGCGCTCGGCTATTGAACTCGTCAGGGATCGACGCCGCGCTCTTTGCGGTACTGCTTGCAGCGCTTGCTGCCGGCGGTGAAGGAACGGCAGCCCGACGGGCGGTCCAGGTAGATCGAGCAGCCGACCTTCACGCCGAGGCGGCCGGTCAGCGCGACGCAGCGCTGGTGGCGGTTCAGGCGCATGTGGGGCAGGAGATCGTCGTCGAGGACGACCAGGCGTCGCAGCAGCTCGGGCTTCTTCAGGATGCGATCGCTCGACTCGATCTCGATGTAGTCGACGTAGTCCATCTCGCGGTTCTCGTCGGGGTTGTAACAACACGCCCCGCACGTGACGCAGTCGTAGATGGTCTCTTGCTTCCCGCCCGAGGCCGAGACGCGCTTCGCCGGGAGCTCTGTCGACCGAGCGGCTTTCGACGGCATCGCCCTTCTTTCTAGCAGATCCGGGGCTACTCTTCGTCACAGATGCCAACGTTATCGACGTCAGCGCAGAACATCCGGCCGGGCGTCTTCGCAGAGCTCCAGCGTCGCATCGACGCGCACACGGCCAAGGGCGGCGACCTCGTCCCGTTGCAGATCGGTGACACCGCGATCGCCCCGCCTCCGGACGCTCGTTTCGAGCTCGGGTGCCGGATTGAAGGCGACCCGGCGCTCTACCGCTACGGCTCGACCGCTGGGACGAACGAGCTGCGCGCGGGGATCGCTCGCTTCGTCTCGGGGCGGCTCGGCTCCGTCGACGCGGAGCGCGAGGTCCTCGTCGGGTGCGGCGGCACCCACGCGATCTTCTGCGCGGCGCGGACGATCCTCGATCCTGGGGACGATGTGCTCCTCGCTGCGCCCCATTGGCCGCTCGCCCCGGGCGTGCTCGCGACGTGCGGCGCGCGCGCCGTGGAGGTGCCGCTGACCTCGCGCCTCTACGACGATCCGACGCTCGACGCCGGCGCGGTCTTCGAGGCCGCGCTCACGGAGCGGACGCGCGCGCTCTACCTGATCACCCCGAACAACCCCGACGGGAAGGTGCTGTCCGCGCGCCACCTCGCCCAGATCGCGGACCTCGCACGAGCGAGGGATCTGTGGGTCATCGCCGACGAGGTCTACGCCGATCACGCGTTCGACGCGGAGCACGTGTCGATCGCCTCTCTGCCAGGCATGAGGGCGCGCACCATCACCGCGTATTCGCTCTCGAAGAGCCACGCGCTCGCGGGCGCGCGGATCGGGTACGTCGTCGCGCCGCAGGAGGTCGTCGCGTCCGCGCGCCGCGTCTCCACGCACACCGTCTTCAACGTGCCCGTCGTCACGCAGCTCGCCGCCCTCGCCGCGCTCGACGGCGGCGCACGCTTCATCGAGCAGGCGCGCAAGAGCTACCGCGAGGCCCGCGACGCCTCGGTCGAAGCGCTGCGCGGGACGAACGTCCGCTTCCACGTGGCCGAAGGCGGCACGTACCTGTTCATCGATTTCGCGCCCGTGCTCGGAGACCGTCCGCTCGAGGCGCTCCTCGAGGTGGCGATCGACCGCGGGGTGCTGCTCGCTCCAGGGAAGGCCTTCGGCGCCGCGTACGCGCGGTACGCCCGTCTCTGCTACAGCGCGGTGCCGCGGGAGAGACTGCTCGTCGGCATCGAGCGGCTCCGCGACGCGATTCAGCTGCTCTGACGCGCCTTTTCCAGGAACGCGCGCATGCGCTCGACGTCTCCGGGCTGTGCGCCGAGCGCACGCGCCTCTTCCACGGCAGCGTCGGCCTCCGCGAAGCGCCCGAGCGAGCCGAGCGCCCACGCGCGACCGAGCTGCGCGTCCGCGTGCCTCGGCCTCCGCCGCGTCAGCTCGTCGTACCAGCGGAGCGCCTCATTCGCGTCCCCTTCGACGACGGCGAGCGTGGCGAGACCGAGCACGCAGGTCGCGTCGTCCTGGCCCTTCTCCGTCTGCAAGCCGGCGAGGTACGCCTTGCGCGCGCCTGCGTGATCGCCGAGCGAGAGCAGCACCAATCCGAGCGCGTGGAACGTCGTCGGCTCCCGATCGCCGCGACGAATCGCCTCCTCGAGCCGCGGCCGCGCCGCCGTCGCCTCGCCCCACTTCGCAGTCCGCAGTCCCCCTTCGCGGGGTCCGCGCGGATCGTTCGGCGCGACCTGGGCCGCGCGGTCGTACGCGACGAGTGCGTCGTCGAAGCGGTGGAGCAGCTCGTACCCGTGTCCGAGATCGATCCAAGCCTGCGGATCGAGCGGGTGTTGATCGCGGATCTTCTCGAGCTCGACAACGCCCTCGCGTACGTGTCCGCGTGAGATCATCACGAGCGCCTGCTGCCGCGGTGTGAGCGACGCGCACGACGGGAGGAGTCCGATCGCCGAGGCGACCAGCGCGACGGCCACGAGCCTCACGAATCGCCGAGGAGCTCGAGCAGCGGAGAGACGGTGACGAGGAGCTCCTCGGTCGCGCTTCGCGTTGCGACGATCACGAGCGCGCCCGCGTCCCCAGCGCGCACGGTCCGCGGCGCAGGAGCTCGCGAGAGGAGCTCGGTCGTGAAGAGGATCTCGCCCGGGAAGAGGGTCGTCACGATCGGTGCGTCGGCAGCGTCGCCGTCGCGC
>JBKJQC010001202.1:0-2656 GCA_046593995.1 Polyangiales bacterium | reverse complement strand
GTCGACGGATCTCGTCGCCGAGCTCGCGTCGAACGACGGCTGCATCCTGAAGCCGTTCAAGGCCCACTGCCGTGTG
The DNA here is from genome assembly GCA_046593995.1 of Polyangiales bacterium. Lineage (GTDB taxonomy): Bacteria > Myxococcota_A > Polyangia > Polyangiales > JADJMO01 > JALHOE01. The sequence continues at coordinate 2,580 of JBKJQC010001202.1, read as the reverse complement.
CAGGGGGTCGAGCCCGCGAAGAACGTCGCCGAGGTCGCGGTCGAGGACGGGGTGCCCACGCACGTCGGGTTCTTCGACGGCACGTGCGGTCGGAAGATGCGCGAGGAGGTCGGTCCGGCGAAGCTGATTCTCGCGCGCAACGTGGTCGCGCACGTGCCCGACGTCGTCGACTTCATCGAGGGCGCCGGGCACTGGCTCGCCGACGACGGCATCCTCCACGTCGAGGTGCCCTACCTCACGGAGATGGTCGACAAGCTCGAGTTCGACACCATCTACCACGAGCACTTGAGCTACTTCTCGGTCGCCGCGGTCGATCGTCTCTTCCGCGAGGCGGGCCTGGTCCTGTGGGACGTCGAGGAGATCGGACTGCACGGCGGCTCGCTCGTCGCGCGCGGCAAGAAGAAGGGCGTGAGCCCGACCCCGAACGTCGCGAAGCTGCTCGCGAAGGAGGCGGCGCAGGATCAGCGCGCGCGTCTGAAGCAGTTCGCCGAGGGCACCCAGCGTCTGAAGACGCGCGTCCCCGAGTTCCTCGCCGAGCTCCGCAAAGGCGGCAAGGTCGTCGCGGGGTACGGCGCCGCGGCCAAGGGCGTCGTGCTCGCGAACTACTGCGGCGTCGGCAAGGACGTGCTCGCGTGGGTCGCCGACCGCAGCCCGTACAAGAACGGCAAGCTCATGCCCGGCGTCCACATCCCGGTGGTGCAGCCACAGCGCGTCCTCGACGAGCAGCCGGACTACCTCTTCGTCCTCGCGTGGAACTTCATCGACGAGATCGAGCGTCAGCTCGCGCCCTACAAGGCGACGGGGGGCACGTTCGCGGTGCCGGTCCCGGAGCCGAAGGTGCGCGCGTGAAGGCCGTCATCCTCTGCGGCGGACAGGGCACGCGCATCCGCGACGTCAACGAGGCGCTCCCGAAGCCGATGTTGCCGCTCGGCGGCAAGCCGATCGTCTGGCACATCATGAAGGGGTACGCCGCGCACGGCGTGAACGACTTCGTGTTGGCGCTAGGCTACAAGGGGTGGTTGATCAAGGAGTTCTTCCTCAACTACCGCGTGATGATGGCCGACGTGACGGTGACCCTCGGCCGCCACTCCGGCATCCAGATCGATCGCCACCGCCAGGAAGAAGACTGGTCGGTCACCCTCGCGGACACCGGCGACGCCACCATGACGGGCGGCCGCGTCTCCGCGCTGCGTCGCTACGTCGAGGGGAAGGGGGAGTTCCTCCTCACGTACGGCGACGGCGTGAGCGACGTGAACATCTCCGAGCTGATCGCGTTCCACCGCGCGCACGGCAAGGTCGCGACGGTGACCGCGGTACGCCCGCCCGGTCGCTTTGGAGAGATGCGCATCGAGTCGAACATCGTCAGCGAGTTCAACGAGAAGCCGCAGGCCACCGACGGGTACATCAACGGCGGCTTCTTCGTCTTCGACGGGGAGCGGATCTGGGACTATCTCGGTGACGATCCCAAGACGACGCTCGAGCGCGAGCCGCTGCAGGGCCTCGCTCGCGATGGACAGCTCGCCGCGTTCCGCCACGACGGCTTCTGGCAGCCGATGGACACGCTCCGCGAGTACAACCTGCTCAACGAGATGTGGGACGGCGGCGAGGCGCCCTGGAAGATCTGGGACAGCCCCAAGCCCGAGGCGAAGCCGTGACCTCTCTGCGTGACGAGCTCGGAGTCTTCGCCGGCAAGCGCGTGTTGGTGACGGGGCACACCGGCTTCAAGGGGGGCTGGCTCACGCTGTGGCTCGAGGCGCTCGGCGCGAAGGTCACCGGCTACGCGCTCGCGCCCGACACCACGCCGTCGCTCTTCGAGGTAGCGGGGGTGGGCGCGCGCTGCACCTCGATCGTGGGGGACATCCGCGATCGCGAGAAGCTCGCGGTGGTCGTGCGCGAGAGCGCGCCCGAGGTGATCCTGCACCTGGCCGCGCAGCCGATCGTGCGTCGCAGCTACGCCGAGCCGCACCTCACGCTCGAGACCAACGTGATGGGCACCGCAAACCTGCTCGAGGCGATCCGCGAGCAGAAACTTCCCACAGCGATCGTCGTGGTGACGAGCGACAAGTGCTACGAGAACCGCGAGTGGCCCTACGCGTACCGCGAGGACGACGCGATGGGGGGCCACGACGTCTTCTCGATGAGCAAGGCCGCGACCGAGCTCGTGGCCGCGAGCTGGCGCCGCAGCTTCTTCGATCCGAAGAAATTGGAGCAGCACGGCGTCGCGCTCGCGACGGCGCGCGCCGGCAACGTGATCGGCGGCGGTGACTGGGCCGACAACCGCATCGTGCCGGACGCCGTACGCGCGCTCGCGCAGAAGAAGCCGATCGACGTGCGCAACCCGCCGAGCGTGCGCCCGTGGCAGCACGTGCTCGAGCCGCTCAGCGGTTATCTGGTCCTCGCCGCGCGCCTCCTCGGCGCGGATCGCGCGCGCTACTGCACCGGGTACAACTTCGGCCCCGCGGTCGACGGCGCGTGCACGGTGGCCGAGCTCGACGATGCGATCGGCGAGCTCGGCCACCGTGCACGCGCCGTCGACCGCGGGGCCGAAGTTGTACCCGGTGCAGTAGCGCGCGCGGTCCG
>JBKJQC010001183.1:0-6887 GCA_046593995.1 Polyangiales bacterium | reverse complement strand
CAAGCTGATGATCGTGTTCGCGCGCGAGGTGCTACGCGATCATCCGGGCGCTGCGATCTTGGGCGAGGTGAAGTGCTCGCAGACGCTCTACGACGACATCGCGAAGCACGGCGGGCGACCCATCTTGTGGAAGACCGGCCACTCGCTGATCAAGACGAAGATGAAGGAGGAGCACGCCCTCCTCGCGGGCGAGATGAGCGGTCACCTGTTCTTCGCCGATCGCAACTACGGCTACGACGACGCGATCTACGCGGCGTGCCGGCTCGTCGAGATCCTGGCGCGCGAGGGGAAGACGATCGGCGAGCTGCTCCACGATCTGCCGAAGACCTTCGTCACCCCCGAGCTCCGGGTCGACTGCCCCGACGCGTCGAAGTTCGCCGTCGTCGAGGCCGTACGCGCGCACTTCCGCGGGCAGGTGGGCAAGACGATCGCGTCCCCTGCCGGGGCTCTCACCGTGCGCGAGGTCATCGAGGTCGACGGTGCGCGCATCGTGTTCGACCACGGCTGGGGGCTCGTTCGCGCGTCGAACACGCAACCGGTCCTCGTCGTGCGCTTCGAGGCCGACACCGCCGAGCGACGCGACGCGATGCAGGCCGTCGTGCAGCGCGTGATCGACGCTGCGCGCTCGCCATGAAGGAGAAGGGAAGCGTGAGCGAGGAATCGTCCGCGGGAGCGGGGGCCGACGGAGCGCCGGCGGACGAGGTCGCAGCCGACGTCCCGCCGATTCGCTGCGTGCAGCTCACGAAGCGGTGGGGCGAGCACACCGTGCTCGACCAGATCGATCTCACCTGCTTCAGCGGCGAGACGAACGTCATCATCGGCGGCTCCGGCGCGGGCAAGACGACGTTGCTCCGTCTGCTCATCGGCCTCGAGAAGCCCACGTCGGGCCGCGTCGAGATCGACGGCGAGGACATGGCGCCGCTCTCCGAGTACCAGCTCAACCGCGTACGGCGGAAGTTCGGGATGGTGTTCCAGTACGCCGCGCTCCTCGACTCCCTCAACATCCTCGACAACGTCGCGTTCCCACTGCGCGAGCACACGAAGAAGAGCGAGAAGGAGATTCGCGCGCAGGTCCTCGAGAAGCTCGTGAAGCTCGGTCTCAACGAACGCGTCCTCGACCTGTTCCCCGCGGAGCTCTCCGGCGGCATGCGCAAGCGTGTCGGGCTCGCACGCGCTCTGATGCTCGATCCGAAGATCATCGTCTACGACGAGCCGACGAGCGGGCTCGATCCGATCACCACGCGCACCGTCGACGAGATGATCGTGCAGGCGCGCGAGCTGTTCGGCGTGACGAACGTCGTGATCTCCCACGACATGACGTCGACCTTCCGGATCGCGCACCGTATCCACGTGCTCGTGAAGGGGAAGATCGTCGCGACCGGTACCCCGCACGAGGTCGCGACGAATCCACGCGAGGACGTCCGCGAGTTCATCGACGCGTCGGGCGTCGACCTCTCCGAATATCGACGTTGACTCGCCCCTTCGCGCGTCGCGAATCAGGCGCTTTGGCTTTTTTGGTCAGCGCTCGATGCCGGTGAGTCGCTCGAGCGCGTCGCGGAGCGCTCCGCCGTCACCCTTGTCGAGCACGTCGACCGCCCCAGCCGTGCGCGCCTTCTCGCCCGCATCGGCCTTCTTGGCGAAGACCAGCGTGCGGATGTGCGCCGTCGCCTCGAGCGAGCGGATCCGGTCGAGGAAATGCAGCCCATCGAACCCGGGCATGTCGAGATCGAGGAGCAGCACGTCCGGCTCGAGACCGGCGAGCGCGACCAGCGCGTCGAGCGGATCCTGGAACGAGGCGACATCGAATCGCTTCGCGAGCGAGCGCTTGATGGCCGCCGAGCTCGTCGCATCTCCGTCGACCACGACGACGCGCGGCTTCGACTGACGAAGGACGTCGGGGATCGCGTATCCGTAGCGGCGCAGGAAATCGAGCACGTCGAGGCGCCGGAAGCGCAGGTGCCGACCCGGCGTGCGGAAGTGAGGGATCTCCCCCTTGTCCGCCCAGTTGTGGATTGTCTTCAGGTCGACCTGGCAGAACCGAGCGACATCGGACGCCGTGAAGAGGTCCGCAGGGCGCAGTGTGGCTCTGTCCTTCGATCGAGAAGACGCGGGTTTCACGTCCATCCTCTCGTGGATAGTGCCTTGATCGACGATCGATGTGCAATGGGGAATTTTGGCGTGCGGGCGTTTTGTGGAACGACCGGGGCCGTGGAGTAGGTGGAGAAGGTGCTCACGTCGTGGTCGCCGTAGACGGGCTCGCTTCCTCGGACACCCAGCGTGCGTCGCGGAGGACGTAGCGGCTCGCTCCGAGAATCCTCCGCTCGCGGATCTCGTGCAGCGGATCACCCGGCAGCGCGAGCGTGGGCGTGCCGTCGGCCATCGCAAAGCGCGGGCAGATCACCTCGAGCGACGCGCTCACCGCGAGACGCAGAGCGTCCTCCACCGTCGCGCGACCCTTCAGTAGCTCGAGCGTGCGATGCGTCGGCGGGAAGAGCGTGATCGCACCCGCATCGAAGTCCCGGAGGAGCGCCGTCGGGGTCGCCCAGGACACGCGCGTCGCTTCGTGATCGTCGCTCGTGGCGACCTGCCCCTCCGGCGCTCGCGCGAGGAAGAAGCGCGCGTCGAAGCGGCGGGACTCGGCCTCTGGGGTCAGCCAGCGCGAGAGCGGTACGAGGCGCGCGAGATCGAGCGCCCACCCAGCCTCGGCCACTGCATCGCGGAGCGCCTCTCCTCCGCGCGCCGAAGCGCCGCGAATCGCAGTGAGGGACTCTGCCGAGACGCGGCAGGGAGCTGTGTATCCCTTCGCGACGAGCGGCAGCAAGCCGACCTCCTCGAGCGCCTCACGACACGCGGCGACGCGCGCCGCGATCCCTTCGTCGTCCCACCATGGGCCCGTCGCGCGTTCGATCTGTGATCCGAGAAGAGCGCCCCAGACTGCGACGCCGTCGTGTGGCTCGATGCGACCGCCGGGGAAGACCACCGCGCCGCCCATGAACGAGCTCTTGGTGCTCCGCTGCATGAGGCAGATCTCGACCTCGCCCTCACCACCGTGCGCGCTCGGGCTCGCGGGGGGCGGATCGCGCAAGAGGATGATGGTCGCGGCGGGGCGAGGCGCGACCGGAGTGCGCGTCGGATCGAAGTCGAGCACGCATGGACGGTCGCCCCGGCCACGACGATCGTCAAGGTGAGCAGGAGGAGACGCCGGCGGACCGCCGGCGCCGCCGGCGGAGGAACGACCGGAAGACCTGTGTTCCTCGATCGAGCGCGCTGCCGCTTCGCTCCATGCCGTCTGGCACGTCACGTGATGGAGCTGCGCTCGTGGTCGATCCGGTGCTCCTCGTCGCGGCGTGCGCGCTCGCCGGTGCGATCGCCGTCGTCGCGCCCTGGCCCATCGCGCTCCTGGTCGCGAGCACGATGCTCGCAGGTGCGTTCTCGGGCGCGCGTCGCGTCGCGCGTGGTGCGCTGCTCGTGGCGGCGGTCTTCGCGATCGCATCGGCGCTGCGCGTCGCCCGCGCGCTCGTGCGTGACGCGGAGCATGCGGCGATCGCGCACGCGTGGGTGCCGCGCCCGTCGCGCTGCGTGGTGCACGGCACGATCGCGTCGATGCCGTCGAAGCGCGGCGTCCTCCGGGCGGACGTCGCGGACCTCACGCTCGAGTGCGATGACGTCGTGCATGTTGCGCCGTTCACGATGCCGTTCACGATCAGAGTCCACGATCTGCCGGAGGGGCTCGCGCGGGGCGATCGCGTCGAGGTGATCGCGCAGCTCGCGCCCTCACGCCGGAACCTCAACCCCGATCTCGGAGATCCACGCCCTGCGTTCGCGCGCCGCGGACACGCGCTCTCGGGGAGCGCGCTCGGCGTCACCATCGAGGCGCGCGGCCGCGGCGTACGCGCGACGATCGATCGGCTGCGCGACCGCCTCCGCCGCGCCCTCGAGCGCTTCGTCGCACCGGACGTCGCACCGATCGCGCGCGCGATCGTGCTCGGCGAGGAGGATCTCACCGAGGCCGACGACGACGCGTTCCGCAAGAGCGGCCTCACGCACCTCCTCGCGGTGTCGGGCTCGCACGTCGCGCTCGCCGTGGGATCGGTGGTCGCCGCGGTGCGGTTCCTCGTGCTGCGCGTGACGTGGCTCGCGCGTCGCGTCGAGGCCGGTCGCGTGGCCGCGGCGCTCGGGATCCCGTTCGCGCTCGCGTACGAGCAGCTCGCGGGCGACTCCGGCTCGGCGCGCCGCGCGACGGCGATGGCGCTCTTCGTCCTCTTCGCGCGGGCGTGCGGGCGCCGCGGGCAGGTCGCGCGCACGCTCCCGCTCTCCGTCCTCGCCGCGATGGCGATCGATCCGCTCGCGCCGTTCGATCCGTCGTTCCTCCTCTCGCTCGCGGCCACGCTCGGCTTGGTCGTGCTCGGGCCCGCGCTCCGCGAAGTCGTCGACGCCCCGACGAGATGGCTGCGCGCGGTGCCGGCCTCGCTCCGCACCGCGCTCTCCACGACCATGGCGGCGTCTGCAGCGTGTGCACCGCTCATCGCGATGATGGCGGGTGCGGTGCCAATCGCAGGGCTCGTCGCGAACGTCGTCGCGGTGCCCATCGGCGAGCTGGCGGCGCTCCCGATCTGCAACGCATGCGCGGTGCTCGGCGCACTCTCTGAGCCTTTCCCGGTCGTGTCGTTCTTCGCCTCCACCATCGGGCACGCGACGGCGGGCTCGCTCGTGATGTTGCGCGCGGCCGCCCGTGTCGCCGCCACCCCATCGTTCGCGGTGCTGGCCGCCGCGATGGCGTGCGCGTACGTCGCGCCGAAGCTCTCCCGCGCCGCCGTCGGATCGGTGACCATCGCTCTGCTGCTGCTCGTCGAAGGCGTGCACGTCCGCGGAGCGAAGCCTCGGGACGTGCTGCGGATCACGGTGCTCGACGTCGGCCAGGGCGATGCGCTCGTCGTCGATCTACCCGACGGCCGCGTGATGGTGATCGACGGCGGGGGCGAGGTCGGCTCGCCGTGGGATCCCGGGAAGATCGTCGTCGGTCCAGTGCTGGCCGCGCGGCGTCGCTCGCGCATCGACGTCGCCGTGCTGAGTCATCCGCATCCCGACCACTTCCTCGGGTTGCGTCATCCGCTGTCGACGCTCTCCGTCGGCGCGCTGTGGGACACCGGCGAGGCGCACGACGGTCACGGCGAGCTCGGCGCGCTCTTCTCGCGCCTCCGTGCCCGCCACGTGCCGCTCGTCCGCCCCGCTACTCTGTGCGGCGTCCATCGCTTCGGTCTCGCCACCGTGGAGGTGCTCGCGCCCTGCCCTGCGTACGACGCTTCGGCCTCGACGAACGACAACTCGTTCGTGCTCCGCGTGTCGCTCGGCGCGCGGCACGCGTTGCTCGTGGGGGACGCGGAGGAGCACGCCGAGCACGGGCTCCTCCACCGCGACCTCCACCGCGATCTCCGGGCGGACTTCCTCAAGGTCGGTCATCACGGATCGCGCACGAGCTCGACCGACGCGTTCCTCCGCGCGGTCTCGCCCACCATCGCAGCGATCTCGTGCGGCGCACGGAACCGCTTCGGTCACCCGCACCCGACGGCGATGGCGCGGCTGCGGAGCGCAGGCATCCGCGTGCTCCGGACCGATCTCGACGGGTCGATTCGCTGGACCACGGATGGCACCTCCAGCGTCGTCGACCTCGGGCGGCTCGCGATCACGGGCGGGGGGTGGTAGGGCGTCGCCGCTGGTTCCCGTTCGTAAGGGTCGTCCCGTGAAGCCGAAGACCGAGAAGTCCTACAACAAGAAGGCCGCGCCGCCGATGCTCGGCCCCGGGCTCGTGAGCCGCAGCGTGCGCGTCGACGCGAGGGACGCGCTCCTCGTGAAAGCGGTCGTCGAGGCCCACGAGGGCGTCGCGACGATCTTCGGCGACGAGACCGGCATGCTCGTGATCGCTGCGCCCTGCGATCGCGAGGCCGAGCTCGACGAGCTCGTGGCCGACATCACCGTCCTCATCGCGACGCGCGGCGTGACGCGTCCGATCACTCCCGGCGGATCGTGACCTTGGTGATGCGCGGCTTGTTGATCGGCGTCTCGCCGGAGACGGGCAGCGCCGCGAGCTTGTGCACGGTGGCCTCCGGCGAGCAGTCGCCGAAGATCGTGTAGCCGCTGTCGAGGTGGGCGGCCACGCCGTCCATCACGAAGAACTGCATGCCGTTGGTGTTGGCGCCCTTGTTCGCCATGCACAGCAGACCGGCCTTGTCGTGCTTCATCCCGTGGACCTCGTCGTTGAAGACGTAGCCGGGATCGCCGGTGCCGGTGCCGGACGGATCGCCGCCCTGGATCATGAAACCCTTCACGATGCGATGGAACGACGTCCCGTCGTACGCAGGCCGCTTCACCCACTTGCCGCTCATGGGGTCCTTGAACGGCTGGAGCCCGCGCGAGAGGCCGACGAAGTTCGCCACGGCGAGCGGCGCCTTGTCCTCGAAGAGCTTGCAGGAGAGCTTCCCCTGGTCGGTGTCGAGGTCGGCGTAGAGCGCGCCGGTTCCCGCGAGGCCGGCGGTGGCGTCCTTCAGCGCGATCGGGCCCTTCACCGGCTCGGCCGGCGTCGCGGCGACGGGCGTGACGGGCGCGCCGGCACCTGCGCCGCCCCCCTTCGGCGCACCGCCGCCGCTGGGATCCTGGCCGACGATCTCGGGCGCGCGATTGCAGCCGACGAGCAGGAACACGAGGACGGCGAAGCTACGGGGCGACATTGCGCTCGAATAGCACGATTCCGGCGCGGAAATCACCGTCGCGACGTCTAAATGACCGAGCGTGATTCTCGAACGCTCGGATTGAACACGGAGGCGCGGAGGCACGGAGGTCCGTGAAGTGCTGCCGCGCGCACCCAGCCGCGTCTCGCCGGCGATCGCATC
>JBKJQC010001099.1:0-4865 GCA_046593995.1 Polyangiales bacterium | reverse complement strand
CGTAGTCCTTCACGACGTCGACGAGCGCCCGAAACCGTTCCTCGCTGCGATGGAGCTCGGCGCCGCGCTGTCTCGCCACTCGATCGAGACAGCGCGGCGCCGAGCTCCATCGCAGCGAGGAACGGTTTCGGGCGCTCGTCGACGTCGTGAAGGACTACGCGATCTTCACCGTCGATCCACAGGGCCACGTGACCAGCTGGAACTCCGGCGCCCAGCGCATGAAAGGCTACACGCCGGAGGAGATCATCGGGAGGCACTTCTCTGCCCTCTACCCCGAGGAGGCGAAGCGACGCGACGAGCCGATGAGCCACTTGCGGGTCGCCGCCGCGGAAGGGCGCTTCCGCGGCGAGGGCATGCGCGTACGGAAGAACGGCGATCTCTTCATGGCGGACGTCTCGATCACGGCCATGTACGAAGACGGCGAGCTGCGTGGCTTCGCGAAGGTCGTCCAGGATCTGAGCGAGCGGAGCCTGCTCATGCAGGAGCGCGATCTCTCGCGCGTCGACATCGAGCGGCTGCAGGTCGAGGCGCAGTACCGCGAGCGGTTCGTCGCCACCCTGACCCACGATCTACGCGCGCCCCTCACCGCGGCCCGTGCCGCCGCGGATCTCATCGCGCGCGCGCCGACGAAGGAGGACCGGGTCCGCTCGTTGGCGATCCGCATCGTCGACGCCGTCGATCGGACCGATCGCATGATCTCGGACCTCCTCGACGCGACGCGCATCCACGCCGGCGAGCCGCTGCCTCTCCGTTTCGAGGAGTGCGACGTCCGCGCGATCGCCCGCGAAGTCTGCGACGAGCTCGCGACGCACCACGGCGACCGGTTCCGCCTCGACGTGCAGGGGCCGACGACGGGCTTCTGGAGCCCGGAGGGCCTGCGTCGGGTGCTCGAGAACCTCGCGTCGAACGCCGTGAAGTACGGGGATGGTTCGTCGCCGATCACCGTTCGGCTACGCCGCGTCGACCACCGCGAGCTCGTCGCCGTCCACAATCAGGGCACGATCATCCCCGTCGAGGACCAGGCGAAGCTCTTCACGATGTACCACCGCACCCACGGGGCGCAGGCGAGCGGCAAGAAGGGGTGGGGCCTCGGCCTGACGCTCGTGCGCGCGATCGCGGAGGCGCACAAAGGCATGGTGAAGGTCGAGAGCTACCCGATCGACGGCACGACCTTCACGCTCGACCTCCCCGTCGACGCGCGCACCTCGCAGACCCTGGAGGACGAGGACCGCGAGAAGGCTCCCGGCCGCATCGGCCTCGACGCCGCCGAGGAGCCTCGCGGTGTGAGCGGCCGCTCCGACACGAAGACCTGACTGCTGGTGATGCGGGGGAGGGCGCGCAGACGAGTCTCGATGGCGGCCCGCCACGCCGGCGCGCCCTCAGTCATGTAGATGATGCAGCACGCGTCGAGGTACGCCTCAGTCACGATCCCAGCTCGCGCGCTCCTCGGCGATCTGCCGATCGATGTCCTCTTTCGAGCGTGTCCCGGGCGGGAACGTCGCGATGAGCGCGAGCATGTCCGCGACAGTTGGCTGCGCCGCAGCGACAGGGCGCACGGTGACCTCGACCTCGCCGTCGATTTGATCGACGGGCTCGTCGAGATCGATACGCCGGCCATGAAGGCGCCCGCGCACGACAACACCGCGTTCCATCAGGAGAATCTAGCTCGTTCAGCGGGAGTCATCCACAGCCGAGCTGCCACCATCGCGGTACTCCGGCGGAATGCCGGTCATGGCTTCTCCCCCGGAGCGCCCCCCGTGCATGCCCCCGGTGGCGCCGCCGGGTCACGCTCCGCCCTCCGCGCCTGCTTCTGCGCCTTCCGTTGTGCGTCCTTCGCCGCAGTCGCACGCGCTCGCTCCTCGATCGTCATGACCACGTCGGGGCGCGACTTGCCGAACCGCTTCTCGTAGAGGTGCTCGATGAACTCCGGCAGCGGCGCCTTCCACGGCTGCTGCCGGTGGTTGTCGATCGATCCGAGCTTGTCGGGGTTCATCCCGAGCTCACGCGCCATCTGGACGTGTGCGTGCGACAGACGGTGGCGTTGGCGCGCCGTGATCCACGCCTGGAGCTTCGGATCGAGCTTCTTGTTCGCCATGTCTCACGAGCCTCCGCAGCACTTCTTGTACTTCTTGCCGGAGCCGCACGGACACGCGCCGTTTCGCCCGACCTTCGGCTTCGGCGGCGCGGCGACGATACGTGCCGCGAGCCCGTGCATGATCGTGCTGCGATGGGCGAAGCGTTCGCGGTAGTGCGGATAGCGGCGAACGTAGGCTCCCCAAAGCTCCGTCAATCGCTCGCGATGGCGCTCGTGCACCGGGTGCAACGTGGCCTCGGCGCCGTCGAGCTCGATGTGGCCCGGGTCGGGGGCGCCGCGCGGGCTCACGGCGCTGAAGTCGACGATGACCTCGCTGCACTCGCAGGTCGGCGCGACGCAGTAGAGCTCGAGGGCCGCGAAGACGCGCTCGCCGAAGACGAAGACGTCGCTGCGAAGCGTGGGTCGCGCCTCATCCCAGATGACCAGATCTCCCGGTCGCCAAGCCTCGATTTCGATCGTCGCGGCGCCTTCGCCGCGCTCTGCGGGGACCTCCTCCCCCTTGCCGAGGTGCCACACACGCGCGATCGCATCGAGCACTTCGTCGTCGAGGCGCTCGGTGATCGTCTTCACGACGGGGTGCGCCTCGAGATCGAGCGGCGCGTCGCCGATCGGCGGATGGAGCTCGCGCGTATCGAGGTCGAGGGCGAACGCCGTCAGCTCGCTCATGCCCTCGGCGACCTGTGCGTGGCCACCGCCGCCGAGCCAAGCTTCGGCGACTGGCTGACCGCTGGTGAGCAGCACCTCGCGGTCGCCGCTCGGGGCGCAGAGCACGATCGCGCTGCGGCACGCGCACTCCGGCGCGCGGCACGTGAACGCCCAGATCCACGTTTCGGGTGTCCCGGACAGCTGCAGCAGTCCGTGCTCGGTATTCAGCATGGGAGCTTGGAGGTCGTTCATCGTCGGTTCGACTCGTTCTCGCGCTGGAGATGCTCGAAGATTCCGAACGGATTGAGAGGCATTCGTGCGGAGTGGGGCCCGTTTGCTGCGCGGCCCTCGCTGTCGGATCACGACTCGTGCAACGCCGCACGCGCAAGCTGGATCGGCATGAACATGCGGCGTGGCCAGTCCTCGTCATCGCTCACGGTGACGAAGTCGTACCGGTCGTAGAACTGTGCCGCGGACTCGTTCTTCGCGTCAACGATGATCCCGATGCACGCGACGAGCGCCGCTGCGTCGACCACGCGCCGCAGCGCATCGACGAGCAGCTTCTCACCGAAACGACGGCCCTGCGCGCGCTGATCGACCGCGAGCCGTCCAATCAGCGCGACGGGCATCGGGTAGCGAGGCAGCTTCGACCCCACGGCAGCCGCCACCTCCGCGGCCGGAACGCTGGCCATACTGAGCGTGTAGAAGCCGACGACTTCTGGCAGCTCTTCACCGTCGTCCGGAGCGCGGCGGAGGACGTAGGTGCGGGCGATGCCGGCACGGTCGTTCGCAATCGCGTGCCGCGCGAAGTAGTCATCGAGCGCGTGAGTCCCTGACCGGAAACCCTTCTTCACGTCCGCGGGCTCCAGCGCGGTCGTCGCGAATGGCGGCGTGGACGTGAGGGATGTCGTCATCTCGCGTGACGCTTCGCCGCGGCGCGGAGACGTGCTCCGGGAGCAACCGACTTGCCCGCGAGCGCCTTCACCTTCGCGACCGCGCGCGGCGACAGCTTCAGCTCCTGCGGCTGCATTGCCCACTCGAGCGCGGAAAGCGTCGGCGTCGTCAGCTCGCACGCCGGGTGGGAGCTACCGGGCTCGATGGTGACGAGCCGGTGCCCGCGGCGGATCTCGACGACCGCCTTGAGGAAGAGGGCGAGTGCCTCGTCGACAATCTGACTGCGGCTGAGGCCGAGCTCGTCCGCGAGCTCCACGATCGCGGCGCCTCGGCTGTCGGGGACGGTAGCTTCGAGCCTCATGGGACCTCCACAGTGGTACCCTCAAATCTGAGGGACATCTGAGGGATAACGCGCGGACGTCCCCGAGGCAAGGTCATCACGCCGCGCTTCTCGGGTAGCGGACGAGCCTTCGCCATGGTGAGCGTAGCCCCGCCTGAGGGAAGGGGGACGCCGTGTCCACCATCGGGCGCCAACCCTCGCGGGCATCCGCTCGGCCTCCCCATGAAAGGCCGTTCCAACACCGAGCCCTGACTGCTGGTGATGCGCCGCAGGCGCACTCACAATAGCTCCGGAGGAAGGGCTCGCTGTCGTTGGACGGCCGGGCGCCAACCATTGCGGGCATCCGCTCGGCCTCCCCAAGGAAGGCCGTTCCAACACCGAGCCCTGACTGCTGGTGATGCGCCGCAGGCGCACTCACAATAGCTCCCCGTTTGAGCCTGGAGGCGAACGGATCTCTGTCGGTGCTCTTAAGAGGCTTGAACGATTTCGCACAGAGAAACGCGACATCTTTGTCGGAGTCGGGGCGAGTGGGGCCCCTCGCGACCGTCGCAGCTGGCGCGACCGTCCGACTGAGCGCGAGGCGACCAATCGGCGCGTGCGCGATGGTAACCTGCGACCGTGGCGCGGAAGAAAAGCGCGATCTCGGTGAGGGCCGACGGCTACGACGGCGTGTTGGACGACATCGTCCAGCTCCTCGAGGCCGGCCGGCGCGCGACCGCGCGCGCGGTCAACGCAGCGATGACCGCCACCTACTGGAGCATCGGACGTCGCCTCGTCGAGCAGGAGCAGCACGGTCGCGAGCGGGCCGAATACGGAGACGAGTTGGTCAAGCGGCTCGCGGTCGATCTCACCGGCCGGTTCGGGCGCGGGTTCGGTCGCAGCAATTTGCAC
>JBKJQC010001049.1:0-6526 GCA_046593995.1 Polyangiales bacterium | reverse complement strand
GGGGCGGCCGACCGGCTCCCTCGCGGACGCGGCGATCTTCTCCTTCTTCGGGAACAAGACGATCACCACGGGCGAGGGTGGGGCGGTCACGACCGACGACGTCGAGCTCGGCGCGCGCATGAAGTTCCTCAAGAACCACGGGATGGACGCGAAGCGGCGCTACTACCACCCGGAGCTCGGGTTCAACTACCGGATGACCAACATGCAGGCCGCCGTCGGCTGCGCGCAGGTCGAGGCCGCGGCCGACCTCTGCGGCCGCAAGAAGCGCATCGGCGCGCTCTATCGTGAGCTCCTGCGCGACGTGCCGGGCGTGCACTTCGCGAAGATCCCGGCGGGACAGGACCCCGTTCCGTGGCTGCACGCGATCGTCGACGACGGTCTCGAAGGGGAGGACGCGCGCGACGCGCTCCTCGTGCGCATCCTCGAGCGCGGCGTCGAGACGCGCCCGTTCTTCGTGCCGGCGCATCTCTTCCCCTATTTCTCGGCGTCGAAGGTCGCGGGCGCGGGGGCGCTCCCGATCAGCGAGCGCGTCGCTTCGCGCGGGCTGTGCCTCCCGAGCGGCGGCGGGCTCACCGACGACGAGGTGAAGCGCAGCGTCGAGGCCTACCTCGAGTGTCGCCGATGACGCCCGGCGTCCCGGCCTTTGGGAACGCCACGCCGAGGTACGACGAGAAGGGCCTCGTCACCACGGTCGTGCAGGACGCGCTCACCGGCGAGGTGCGGATGGTCGCGTGGATGAACGCCGAGGCCTTCGAGCGGACGCGCACGACGCGCAAGGCGACCTTCTTCTCGCGCTCACGGAACACGCTGTGGACCAAGGGCGAGACGAGCGGCAACGAGCTCCACGTGGTCGACGTGCGGATCGATTGCGACGGTGACACCGTGCTCCTGCTCGTCGATCCGAAGGGCCCGAGCTGTCACACCGGCGCGCGCACCTGCTTCTTCGCGTCCATCGCAGACGGCGCGCTCCGCTCTGACGAGAGCGACGAGAGCGCGCTTCCGGCCCTGTCGGATCTCGAACGCGAGATCGCATCGCGAAAGTCGAGCGACGCGGGCAAGAGCTACACGAAGTCGCTCCTCGAAGGAGGCGCGGCGAAGATCGGCGGGAAGCTGCGCGAAGAGGCCGACGAGCTCGCCCGCGCCATCGATGGCGAGACCGACGAACGCGTGGCCTCGGAGGCCGCTGACGTGCTCTACCACGTGATGGTGGGCCTCGCAGCGCGCGACGTCTCGCTTCGTGACGTCCTCGCGGAGCTCGCGCGTCGCCGCGGGACGAGCGGCCACGCCGAGAAGGCCAGCCGCACGAAGTGACGGGCGCTCACGTCCCGAACACGTTCTGGTAGGCTCCACCGCGCATGTCGGTCGAGGGTCCGCGTCGTTCGATGGCCGATGTCACGGCCCCGCCACCGCCGCCCGCAGCGAGCGGCGGCGATTGGCTCGCCGAAGAAGACGAGTCGGTCCTCAAGGAACGCCAGGCCCGCGGGAAGCTCGCGAGCGAGGTCGCCGTCTGCATCGAGCGGACGATGAAGGCCTTCCGCCAGTTCGGCGTGCGGCACAAGACGTCGAAGAACTTCATCCACGAGACGGTGCGCCGCGTCGAGGTCTTCACGCAGGAGCACGGCGAGCTCGCGCTCTCCGTCGTCGGCAGCGATCTCCTCTACGAAGGCGAGTCGATCTACAGCGAGCAGGATCTCCGTGCGAGCTACCCCTTCCTCCTCTTCCGTGACGGCGTGCAGCGCCTGATCCTCGAGCACGGCATCGAGCCGGAGGAGGTCGCGACCTTCTGCAAGATCCTCCGCGATCAGTCGCTCCAGGGGGCGAACATGGCCCTCGAAGACGATCTCGTCACCCTCCTGTGGGACGCCGACCTGCAGCACGTCCGCTACGTCATCAACGAGTCCTTCCGGCAGGAGCAGCAAGGGACCGACGAGGACGAAGACGCGCAGAATCGCGCCCGCCTCGTCGCGCAGATCCGTGAGGACGCGTACGCCTCGACGCTCGACGACGAGCTGAGCACGCGCTTCGTACGGCCGCCGAAGGACGCCGAGGTCGATCGCGCCCAGCAGGATCTCGAGGTCGCTGCGGCGTGGGAGCAGGGGAACGCGATCGCCGAAAACGAGGACGCGCGCAAGTCGCTCGCGGCCCAGGTCGATCCGGACGACACGCTCCTCCGCAAGTTCCTCGAGATCGTCTTCGTCGAGATCCTCGGCCAGAAGGATCCGGCGGTTCGCGTCGCGCTGATCAAGCTCGTGCGCGACTTCGCCGTCGAGTCGACGCGACGCGATCAGCTCGCCGAGGCGATCGGGGTGCTCCGCGCGCTCGGCGATCTCGCGCGCATGGCCGGCGCCGAGGGGCGCAAGGTCGCGCAGGAGATCCTCGGGTCGATCGCGACCCCGGAGATCCTCGCCGAGATCATGAACCAGCTCGAGTGGGCCGACGAGGCCGGCACCGAGCAGTTGCTGCACTTCCTCGCGCTGATCCCCCCGCGCGAGGCACGCGGCATGATCGCGTTCCTCTCGACCGTGACCACCGCGGCGCGTCGTCGCGCGGTGTGCCAGCTCCTCGCCGATCGCCTGGGGGACGATCTCGCCGCGATCGGAGAGCAGGTCCGCGACGCGGAGGAGCCGCTCGCGATCGACCTCGTCTACCTCCTGCGCAACTCGAAGGCGCCGCGCGCGCGCGTCGAGCTGCTCGTCGCGCTCGATCACTACGCACCTTCCGTGCGTCGCGCCGCGTTCGCGGCGATCCGCTTCGGCGCAGCGGCCACCGATCCCGTCCTCGTCGGCGCAGCCCTCTTGTGCCTCGAGGACGTCGACGCAGATCTGCGCCGCCTCGGCCTCTACTCGCTGCCGCGGGTGATCGACGCCGACATCGCCAAGCGACTCAAGGTGATCATCGGCCGCGACGCGTTCGACCACTGGGACTATTCCGACAAGCGCCGCGCGTTCCTCGCCTACGCGATGGCGACCGGGAAGCGCGCCGCGAAGGAGTTCGTCGACTGCCTCGGCACGCGCACGATGTTCTCGAGCGACGACCTCGACGATCGACGTTGCTCGGCGGCGTTCGGCCTCGCCGCGCTCGGTGACGACGCGCACATGCCGGTGCTGGAGGCCGAGGTGAAGCGGCTGATCGGCGCGAGCAAGCGCGTCAAGGAGGCGTGCGAGGCGGCGATGGCGATCCTCAAGTTCAAGCGCCCGATCGAGGCCGACCAGCCCGCGCCGATGGCCGCCCTCGACGACGTGCAAGCGCTGCCGACCGCGCACCTCCCGGGCCCGATCTGGGAAGAGATCGGCAACGCGTCGACCATGGTCGGGGCCCCCGCCATCCAGCCGCGGGAGCGCCAAGCCCATGCCCAGGACGTCGTCAGCCACGCGGCGAGCACCATGATCGCCCCCTCGCGGAGGATCTGACGTGAGCAACGACACCCGCGCAGCGCCGACCGGTACGACCGTGCTCGAGGGGCAGGCGAAGAACGAAGAGCTCGCCGTCATGGGGCGCAAGCTCGCCCTCGCGCTCTACGTCGTCATGAAGAGCGCGCCCCTCTACGACATCAACAATCGCTTCTGGGAGCGACCGCTCGCCTCGCTCGAGGAGGTGCTGCGCTGGCACTTCGGCGAGGGCGTCGGCAAGCCCCTGATCCTCGCGTCGATCGAGAAGGCGCTCTTCCTCAACGGGACGCTCGTGCGGCTCGACAGCGCGAGCTATGGATCGATGCGCTTCGTCAGCCGCGCGCTCGACGCGCTCGGAATCCAGGAGATCGCGTTCCTCGCGTCGGTCCCGGGAGAAGAGATCCGCCCGGTCGTCTCCGGGATGCGCGAGGCGATCCGCACGCGGAGCGGTCAGCCGCTCCTTGCGAACACGGTGCCCGCGCTCCGTTTCACTGCGCCCGTCGTGAAGGACGAGACCGAGGGGATCAACGACCGACTCGATCCGAAGCTCGCCGCAGTGAACGCGTTCGCGAACGCCGCGGCCTCCGCGTCGGAGTTCCGCGGTCAGTTCCTCGCCGGCGGCGCGCCGAGCCTCGTACGTCTGAAGCGCGCGGCACAGGAGCTCGTGACGACGGCCGTCAAGTATCCCGATTTGCTGGTCGGCCTCACGCAGCTCGCGCGCCTCCGCGGCACGGCGGCCGGCCACATGATCAACACCGCAGCCTTCTCGCTGCTCCTCTCGATCAAGCTCGGGCTGCCGCGACGCGGGTACGGTGAGCTCGCGCTCAACGCGATGCTCGCGCCGCTCGGCGCCTCGGCGCGTACGAGCCTCGCGCCGACCGCGCCGGGCGATGCCTCGAACGCCGCGAGCCGCGAGCAGCGTGCGCGGGTCTCCGCCGCCGTCGGCATGATGCGACGCTACGGCGCCGTCGCGCGCTCCGCGCTCGTGCGCACCGCCATCGTCTACGAGAGCGGCTTCGCGAAGACGCAGGACGCGCAGGCCTATCGCCTCGGCATGAAGCCGCACCTCTTCTCGCGCATCATCGCGGTCGCGTCCGCGTACGACCTCGCCGTCCAGGACGCGCTCGCCGACGAGGCGCTACGGAAGGTCGTCTCGCAGTCGCGCACCGGCGGCCTCGATCCCGACGTCGTCGCGCTCCTCTCGGAGGTGCTCGGCGTCTACCCGGTCGGATCCACGGTGAGGATGTCCGATGGCACGACGGGCGTCGTGGTCCAGGCTCCGCGCGATCCTTCGAAGCGCAGCTCCCCGGTCGTGCGCGTGCTGCAGGGCGCCGGCGGCCGGCTCGTCGATCTGAGCATCGATCCGCGGGTGAAGATCCTGCAGACGATCGCGCCCGAGACGCAGCAGGTGAACGTCACCCACTGCTTCCTGCTCTGAGAGGTCTAGGG
Source organism: Polyangiales bacterium (assembly GCA_046593995.1). Lineage (GTDB taxonomy): Bacteria > Myxococcota_A > Polyangia > Polyangiales > JADJMO01 > JALHOE01. The sequence goes on along the minus strand of JBKJQC010001049.1, from coordinate 1,688 downwards.
TCTAGGGTCTAGGGTCTAGGGTCTAGAGCGCCGATCGGTTTGCGCACGCCAGATTGAACACGGAGGCGCGGAGGCACGGAGATTCGAGCAGTCTGGCGATCGTCGTCGATCCGTCTCCATCGCTCCGGCATGCCCCAGCGTCCTCGTGTTCGATGGCGGCGAGGACGGTGTGGCCAAGGAGCGGCAGCACCTCACGGGCCTCCTCAGACCTCCGCGCCTCCGTGCCTCCGTGTTTTCTCGGGTCTTCAAACCGCTTGTTGTTCTAGGTCTAGGGCCCGAGAGGCGAGACCGAGAGGCGAGATCCGAGAGGCGAGACAACCTTTTCGATCTCGTCTTGCACCCTAGACCCTAGACCCTAGACCCTGGACCTCTTCAGGGTTTCGGCAGCGGCGGCAGACCCATCGGTTTCGCGCCGCTCTTCAGCTTCAGCTGCTTCTCGAGGCGCGCGACGTTCTCGAGCGCGCGCGTGCGGAACCGATCGTCCGGCGCGGCCGCTTCGAGCCACAGCTGATAGCGGGCCAGCGCCGCCATGAGGTGCATCGTGCGGCTCTCGCCTTTCTCGCGCTCGGCGAGGGCGAGCTCGGAGAGCGCGAGGTACCACTCTCGTTCGTACTCGGGCTCGAAGAAGACGCCGTCGCCGGTCAGTCCCTCGAGCTCCGGATCGTACTCGAGCGCATGACGCGCCGCCTCGAGGGCCGCCGCCGGCTCGTCCGCGCGATCTCTCAGGATCGCCAGGTTCCAGCTGGCGGCTGGGTGGTCGGGCTCTAGCTCGATCGAGGTCTCGGCGGCATCGATGGCGGCCGCGATCTTCCCCTGCGCCATCCGCGACTCGGAGAGGTTCGAGTAGATCGTCGCGCGTCGGCTGTGGCTGTCGGTCACCTTCAACGCGCCGAGGTAAGCGCGCTCTTCCTCCACGTGATTCCCGAGGAGCGCGCTGCAGATGGCGAGCTCGAACCATCCGTCCTCCGCGAACGTGTGCTCGGGCGCCATCTTCAGCGCCGAATCGAGGACCTTCACCGCCTCGACGCAGTGATGCGCGCGCGCGAGGACGAGCCCGAGATCGTAGCGGAGCCGCACGTCGGGGCTCGTCGCGGCGCCGTTCTCCTCGAGGAGGGTACGCGCGCCGGAGAGCCAGGAGATCGCCAGCGGATCGCGGGACGGTTTCCGCATCGCCAGGGTGTAGAGCGTCCCGGCCTGACGGTGGACTTCATCGACCGAGAGCTGCGTGAGCGCATCGCGGAGGTCCAGCGGAGGCTTCGGCTTCTCCTTCGCCTTTTCCCAGATCGACGGCGCGGCGTCGGCGCGCACGGGCGTGCTCGCGGCGCAGAGCGCGAACGGCAGCGCCGCGAGCCATCGCAGCGTCTTCATTTTGGCTTCGCCTTCGCCTTTGGATCGGCCTTCGCCTTCTCGCCCTTGTCGCCCTTGTCGCCCTTCTCGAGGCGCGCGATGTGCTCTTTCGCGTGCGCCCCCCACGCGCGCTTGTCGCCGCCGGCTGCGAGGTAGGCGCGCCAGACCTCGAGGGCAGCGGTCGGCTCCGCGGCCTCGAGGCCGATCGCGCGCATCGCCATTCCCTCTTCCATCGCGACGAACCGCGCGCCGACTTCGGCCGGGACCTCGCTCGGCACGCCGCGCGTCTTGACGATCTCGGTCGTCAGCTCGCGCGCCGCGTCGGGCTCGCCGTGTCGATC
>JBKJQC010000996.1:0-8442 GCA_046593995.1 Polyangiales bacterium | reverse complement strand
GGCGACCTTCCTCGACGAGAAGGGGGCCGAGAAGCCGATCGTGATGGGGTGCTACGGCATCGGCGTGTCGCGCCTCGTCGCCTCCGCCATCGAGCAGCACCACGACACCGACGGCATCCAGTGGCCGATGTCGATCGCGCCCTACCACGTGCACCTGTGCACCCTCACCTCCGGCAAGGACGCGACGGCCGACGCGGCAGTCCTCGAAGCCGCCGACAAGCTCGCCTCCGCCCTCGGGCAGCGCGGGGTCGAGGTCCTGTGGGACGATCGCGACGAGCGTCCTGGCGTGAAGTTCAAGGATGCCGATCTGATCGGCATCCCGCTCCGCGTGACCATCGGCGCGAAGACCCTCGCGAACGGCGCCTGCGAGCTGAAGGCGCGCGAAAACCGCGACCCGAAGTCCTTCGAACTGGTCCCGCTCGACGCGGCCGCCGAGCGCATCGCCGCCGAAGTCGCCAAATCCCTCGACGCATCCTGATTGAACACGGAGGCACGGAGGCACGGAGGTCTGTGATGTGCTGCCGCTGCGCGACCAAAGCGTTCCGCTGCTCGAGGCGACCGTGACCTCACACGTGACGACGAGCGGCGATGCGGGTCGAACGGCGATCGGCAGACACTCTCACCCTCCGAGCCTCCGTGCCTCCGTGTTTCTCTCGTGCCTGCTGGTCGCGAGCTGTCGCGAGAAGCGCGAGGAGCCACCGCCGCCTCCGCCGGCGCAGGTCGATGTGCCGGTCGCGCTCCAGCGTAAGGTGGTGTCGGCGTCGTACAAGGCGATGGGCACCACGATCGACATGCGCGCGTTCACCGACCGCGAGGTCGCCGCGCGCGCAGCCATGGACGACGCCTACGCCGAGATCAAGCGGCTCGAGGCGATGATGACGACGTGGAACGAGGCGTCGGAGGTCTCGAAGATCAATGCGGCTGCGGGCGGCGCCGCGGTGACGGTCTCCGACGATCTCCTCGAGGTGCTGAAGGCCTCGAAGATGATCCACACCGAGTCGAAGGGCGTCTTCGACATCACCTTCTACGCCCTCAAGGGCCTCTGGCGCTTCGATCAGGATCTCGTCGCCGAGCTCCCGAGCGACGATGCGATCAAGGCGCGGCTACCGCTCGTCGATGCGTCGAAGCTCGAGCTCGATCCGAAGAGCAAGACGGCGCGCCTCCCGACGAAGGGAATGGCGATCAACCTCGGTGGCATCGCCAAGGGGTACGCCGTGGATCGCGCGGCGTCGGTGCTGGCGAAGCACGGCTTCACCGACGTCGTCGTGCAGGCCGGCGGCGATCTCCTGGTCCGCGGTCGCAAGGGGCAGGATCCGTGGCGCGTCGGGATCCGCGACCCGCGCGGCCCCGAGGGGGACTACTTCGCGCTCGCGCCCATCACCGACGCCGCGTTCTCGACCGCGGGCGACTACGAGCGTTTCTTCGTCAAAGACGGCGTCCGCTATCACCACATCCTCGATCCGCGCACCGGTCGGCCGGCCACGGCGTGTCGCAGCGTCACGGTGTTCGCGCCGGACGCGCTCACCGCCGATCAGCTCGACGACGCGATCTTCATCCTGGGCCCCGTCGAGGGCATGAAGCTCGTCGACGCGCGCCCCGGCGTGGGCGCAGTCGTCGTCGACAAGGACAACAAGGTCCACGTCAGTGAGCGACTGCGCGGCATCGTCGAGATCGTGCACCCGCCGACCGCCGGCACCTGATTCACGACGCGCTCGCCGCGTAAGACGAATGCGAGCGATTCTATCGCGGCCTCAGAGCTCGTCCCAGTTCCCGTAGGGCCGCGTGATGATCTCGAGGAGGTGACCGCTCGGATCGTCGAAGTACACACCGCGCCCTCCCCAGTGCCGATTGACGGCGCCCGCTTGCTGCCTCCCCGGATCCGCCCAGTGGGCGAGCCCTCGCTCCTGCACGCGCGCGAAGATCCGATCGAACTCCTCCTCGCCGACGAGGAACGCGTAGTGCTGCGGTTGGATCTCCATCCCCTCGGCGGCGAGGAAATCGAGCGTGACCTCGTCGACCTGCACGCCGAAGAACGGTCCGAAGGGCACGGGCGAGGGCAGTCCGAAGAGACTCGCGAAGAACTCCGCGGCCGCGCGCGCGTCACGTGAATGCACGATGGTGTGATTGAGCTTGATCGTCATGACGCGGTCGGGCCGCGGCGTCGACGTCGTTCTGCGAGGACGAGCGCGGCGAGGAGCACGCCTTCCGCCCCGGCACGCCTGCTCGATGCAGGTCGTCCCAGCGCACAGCCACCCTCTTCGGCTTCGACGGTCGGCGGCACGCACTTCTTCGACGTCGAATCGCAGATGAACCCGCTCGCGCAGTCTTCCGAGCTGACGCACTCGGTGAGACACGCGCCGGCGCGGCAGGTGAGCGGGTAGCAACGTTCGCTCGGGCCATCGACGATGATCGCGGTGTTGCCGTCGGCGGAGCACGTCGCAGTGATCGGCTTGCACGTCGACCCGACGCATTCGTGCCCGGAGGCGCAGTCGCTCGTCGTCGAGCACGAAGTGCGGCAGCCCGTCTCTCCGCACGCGTATTCGGCGCACGAGGTCGCGATGGGGGCAGGGCAGGTCCCCTTCCCGTCGCAGGTCGTCCCCGTCGTCGCGCGTCCATCGGCGCACGCCGCGGGGCGGCACGCGACCTCGGCTCCCACGAAGGCGGCACACGTCGCGGTCGTCGCGCCGTCACAGAGCTTCGTCTTGCAGGCGTCGGACGTGTCGGTCGCGCAGGCCGCGCGTCCGCCGTGTGGTGCGCCGACGACCGCGACGCATCGTCCGACCGAGCCTGTGACGTCGCACGCCTCGCACTGCCCGCTGCACTTGGTCTCGCAGCACACCGAGTCGGCGCAAGAGCCCGAGGCGCACTCGGCGTCGACGCCGCAGCGCTCGGCGTTCTTCTTCGTGCAGGTCCCGGCGTGACCGGCCGCGTTGCACACCGAGCCAGTAGGGCAGGTGCTCGAGCCGCAGCACACGCCGTCGACGCAGGAGAGGCCAGCGGCGCAGCCGCCGCCGGTGCACACAGCGCCGAGCCCCGACCGGGCGACGCACGCGCCACTGCTGCACCATGCGCCCGCCGTGCACTCGTCGTCCTTGGTGCACGTGGTGCGGCAGGCCGTGGGACCGCACGCAAAGCGGTCGCACGTCTTCGCGACGTCGGCGCACTTGCCGGTCCCGTCGCACGTCGACGCGTGCGTCTCGATCCCCTGCGTACACGTCGCCGCTCCGCACGCCGTCGCCCCCGCGGCTCGGAAGTGGCACACGGCGCCATCGGTGCCGTCGCAGGTCTTCTCCTTGCAGCGATCGCCTGCGCCGTCGTCGCACGCCGGACGTGTTCCGCGCGGTGAGCCGCTCACCGTCGTGCAGGTACCGAGCGCTCCGAAGACGTTGCAGGCCTCGCACGTTCCGCTGCATGCGCGATCGCAGCACACGCCGTCGACGCAGAATCCGCTGCCGCATGCGCCCGCGGATGCGCAACTCGCGCCGGCCTTCGTCGAGCAGGTGCCCTTCTTGGTCCCGAGCGCGCACGACTGGTCGGCCGTGCAGCTCGCGCTCGCACAACAGACGCCGTCGACGCAGAACCCGCTCTTGCACTCGCCGCCTGCGGCGCACGCGACACCGATCGAGTCCGGAACGAAGATCTCCGCCTCGCCCGCACCCGTCTGTCCCCCGATCACCAGGACCGAGCCGTTCGGGAGTGGCGCGGCGAGGTGGGAGTAACGGTCCTTCGTCAAGTTGCCGGCCCCGATCCAGCGGTTGGCCGCGACGTCGTAGAGCTCGGTGGACGAGAGGGTCGAGAGACCGAGGCGACCGCCGGTGACGAGGATGCGGCCGTCGGAGAGCAACGTCGCGGTGTGATCGGTGCGCCGCGTGGCGAGTGGCGCGCGCTCCGTCCACGTGTTCGCCACCGGATCATAGATCTCGACGGTGGACGTCACGCGCAGACTTCCCCCGAGGACCTCGTAGCCGCCGGCGACCAACACCCGGCCGTCGGCGAGCGGGATCGCTCGGTGCCGCATGCGCTTGATGTGCATGGGCGCCGCGGGGCTCCAGCTGTTCGTCGCCGCGTCATAGATCTCGGCCTCGGAATGGATGCCGCCGCTGAGCAGCGCCTTGCCACCGGGGAGCGGCGCGAGCACGCAGGGCGAGCCGGGCAGGATCGTCGTCGGGGTCGCCACGACGGTCCAGGAGCCGTTGGTCGGATCGAAGATCTGTGCGCTGCTCGGGTCGTTGTTGAGACCGCTGGTCGCGAACGCGAGGACGCGACCCGAGGACACGGGAGCCCACGTGTAGTTCGCCCCGTGGTTCATCGGCGCCGTCGTCGCCCACGTCCCGTTCGCGCTCCACACCTGCGACGTCGACAGGTACGCCTGCGGGAACGACTGGTAGCCGCCGGCGATCAGGATCCGACCGTCCGCGAGCTTCTGCACGATCGGATTTTGGGGCGCGACGGTGCCTGCAGTGCTCGCGGACCACGTCTTGCTCGTCGGATCGTAGAGCCCCGCGCGCTCCTCACCGCCGAACGCGAACACGCGCCCGTCTGCGAGCACGATGGTGGAGCCGAACGAGTGGAACGTGGCGGGCGCGGGCGTGACCACGGTCCACGCAGGATCGCCGCGCCGCGCGAGCTCCACCGTTCGCTCGGGCTCGCGACTGGTGCACCCCGCTAGCACGAGGAGTGACGATGCGAACGCGAAGAGCGGGAACGTCGGGAAGCCGCGCGGTGTCCGCGACGTCGAACATCCACCCGCATCCTCCGCCGGAGCCGTGAGCCCGACGCAGGTCCCGGCCGCGACGTCGCACACGAACCCGGCCGCGCACTGCCCCGTCGCCTCGCAGCGCGCGAGGCAGACGTCGTCGCTGCAGACGTACGGCGCGCAGCTCGTGCTCGTGCCGGAGACCGCGACGAGCGCGCTACCGTCCGCCGAGCAGGAGCCTGCCTTTGCCTTGCAGGTCCCGGCTTCGCAGCGATAGCCCGCGCGACAATCGTCGTTCGAGCCACACGACTTGCGGCACGCGTGCGTCACTGCGTCGCAGGCGAACCCTTCGCACGACTGCTTGACCGCAGCGGGACATGCGCCGAGGCCGTCGCACGTCGCAGCGGCCGTCGCGCTCCCCTCTGCGCAGCTCGGCTCGCGGCAGACGACCTCCTTGCCGACGCGACCGCCGCAGCTCGTCGCGGTGATCCCGTCGCAGGAGAGCGCGTCGCACGTCCCGGCGCCGGTGCTACATGCGCTGCGCGTACCGTGGGGCGCGCCGACGACGACCGTGCACGTCCCCCGCTTGCCGGTCGCGTCGCAGGCCTCGCACTGTCCGTCGCACGCGCGATCGCAGCACACGCCGTCGACGCAATGAGCCGACGCGCACTCCGCGTCCGCGGAGCAGGCGACCGCGGCGTCCTTGCGACAGAGCGCGCCGCCGGCCGCCGCGACGCACTTGCTCCCGGCTTCGCACGCTGCGACCCCGCAGCACACGCGGTCGGTGCAGAACAGCCCTTCCTTGCAGGTCGAGCCATCGGCGCACGCGAGACCGAGGCCATCGCGCGCCACGCACGCCGCGGCCTTGCACCCGAAGCCGGCCGCGCAGTCGGCGCTGGTGGAGCACGTCGTCTTGCAGGCCGTCGCGCCGCACGCATACGCGCCGCAGGTCTTCGCGAGGTCTCCGCAGGCTCCGCTGCCGTTGCAGAAGCTCGCGTGCGTCTCGAGGCCCGTGCCGCACGCGTTCGTGCCGCACGCGACGGTCTGGAGCGCGATGTGACACGCGGCGCGATCGGAGCCGTCGCACACGTTGCCGCAGATCGCATCGGCGGCGCCGCCACAACTCGTCCGCGTGCCATGCGGCCTGCCGAGCGCCGGCCAGCAGGTTCCCTGCTTTCCCGTCACGTCGCACGCTTCGCACTGTCCATTGCACGCTTGGTCGCAGCACCGCCCGTCCGCGCACACGCCGGTCAGGCACTCGCGCGCTGCGGCGCACGCGAGCCCGACGTCCTTGCGCAACGCGCACGCGCCGCCGACGCAATGGTGGGTCGAGGCGCAGGCATTGTCGGTCGAGCACGTGGTGGTGCACGAGCCCGCCGAGCACGTCGCATAGGCGCCGCAGCCCCGTCCGGCGTGGGGCGCGCCGGTGAGTCCGGTGCAGGTGCCGGGCGCGCTCCCGTTGCAGGACTCACACGCACCGGTGCACGCGGCGTTGCAGCAGACGCCATCGACGCAGCGACCGGACGAGCAGATCCCCGCCGAAGTGCACGCTGCGCCGTTCGGCTGCAGCGTGAAGAGCTCGGCGGTCGACAGATGGGTTCCATCGATCCCGCGCCCGCTGGTCACCAGCACGCGGCCGTCGTCGAGCAAGGTCGCCTCGTGGATCCTTCGCGCCGCATTCAGGGCGCCGGCGGAGGACCAGGTGTCCGCGACTGGATCGTAGACGTCGGCGTCGGCGATCGGATCGAACGACACGTCGTTGCCGCCGACGACCAACACGCGTCCGTCCTTCAGTCGGACGGCGCGGTGACGGGAGCGACCGAACGGCAGAGGCGCGACCGTCTTCACCGTCGGCCCGGCAGCGTCGAACAGCACGACCTTCGCGACCATGTCGTTGCCCGACTGTCCCGCGACCCACAGCGCCCGAGTGCCGGTCAGCGCAGTGAACGTGTTCTCGTTCGACGCGAGCGGATCGGCGGTCGCCGTGTTGGTCCACGTGCCCGTCGTCGGCGAGAAGATCGAGACGTTGACGAACCCGCTGACCCCGATGACGCGACCGTCGTCGAGCTGGGCGAACGTCTGGCTGGGCACCGATGGGAGAGGCGGTCCCGCGCTCCACGTGCCCGCCGTTGGATCGTAGATCTCCGTCGTGGTCAACGCGGCGTAGCCGGTGGTGAGACCGCCGGCGACGAGCACCTTGCCATTCGGGAGCGTGAACGTCGATCCCAAGCCGCGGACCTGCGAGAGCGATCCCGTCGCGGTGAAGGTCCGCGTGATCGGCGAATACAGGTGCGCGCTGGTCTCGTTGACGCCACCTGAAACGAGGATCCGGCCGTCGGCGAGCTTCGCGAGCTGCACCCAGGTCTTGCCGGGCCACGGCGAGGCGACGGCGGTGAACGTGTTCGTCGACGAGGCAAAGGTCTCGGCACCGGCCCCGCAGACGAGGACGCCCCCGGTGATCGCGATCGCGCCGTGGTTCTCGTGCGACTTGACCATCGGCCCGACCGTCGCAGACCACGCCGGATCGATCACCAGCGGCAAGACGGCGTGTGGCGCGTCCACCTGCAGCTCGAGCTCGACCGCGCGCGGGCCTCCCTCGTGGAGCTCCGCCCGGAGCTCGAACGTGTGCCCCGTGGAATCGATCGCGAAGAGCGGCGCGGTCTCGAGTCGCACGCGTCCCGCGGCGTCGTACGCCTCGAGGCGACGGCCACGGATGCGCAGGCCGACCAGCCCCGGACCGAGCCGGAGCTGCTCGCGTACCGACGGCGTGCGCACGTGCAACACGTGAAGGGCCTCGACGCGCGTGCGCTCGACGATCACCGCGGCGTCGACCGCGACGCCGGGGAAGACCAGCGTGTTGAACAGGGTCCCGCCCTCGACGGGGGCATCGCCGAGCGTGATCTCGAGCCACGCGTCGGGATCGTCGCGACGCGACAGGCGAACGGGCGCGTCCGCGGTTCGCGGGAGCACCACCTCGAGCGCGACCTCTCCGAGCGTGGTCCACACCGACGGCGCGAGGCGCTCGATCGCGAACCCGTGCTGCACCGGTCGCAGCCGACTGGAAGGCGAGATGCGATCGGCGAACGGTCGCAGCCGCATCAGGCGATCGACGGTCGCGTGGACGTCGACGTCCGCAGGCGCCACGGCGGACGGAGCAGGCCTTCCACGATCGTCCGCGGAGCAGGCGATCAGCGAAGCGGCGACCCAGCAAAAGACCGACGCTGCGCGCATGTGACTCCCCCTCGGCAGTACCTGCGCCGAGCAGACAGCCCACGCCGGATCACGTCAAGCTCAGGGCCCGATGCGAAGCTCTTCGACCACGATCGTGATGTCGTGCTCGATGGGCGCAGGCGCAGGACCGAAGCCACCGCAGCTGGTGACCGGTAGACCGACACCGCCGACGGAGATCGCGGCGCCGGTCTCGAAAGAGCCGCGACCCTCTCGGACCGCGGCTCCGTCACGTCACTCGTGTGCGGTCAGGCGCTGGCGCGGACCTCGGACCCCTTCGAGCCGCCGCCGTAGAGGCGCTCGATCTTCTCGCCGAAGCTCTTGAGCACCTCGCGCCGCTTCAGCTTCATCGACGCGGTGAGCATGCCGTTCTGGGTGGTGAAGTCGTCCTTGAGCAGGTCGAACTTGAGCACCTTCTCGAACTGCTTGAACTCCTGCGAGTACTGCTCGACCTCTTGGCGGATGAGGTTCCGCACCTTCGGGTCGGCGAGGAGCGCGTCGTCGCTCGTGTCGTTGAT
>JBKJQC010000945.1:0-5473 GCA_046593995.1 Polyangiales bacterium | reverse complement strand
AGTCCGGGCGGGTGCGCGGGATCTCGTAGCGGATCACCAACCGTTCGGAGGCGGGGTCACGCGACATGATGGACGACATCCTAGCGCCCCCTCGACACGCCGCGCCCTTCGGTTGCGTGAGCGGTCGCGCGCCCGCAACGAGGCCGGCGTCCTCGGTGTCGTGGGCGCCATCGAGCGCGCGTTCGCCGCGGCCGGCTACGCGAAGGAAGCCGTGGGCGCCGCGGCGCGCGCGCTCCGCTGATCAGCTCTTCGCGAGCCCGAACAGCTTGCGGAACGGGCTCGCGATCAGCTTGCCCGTGACCTCGGCGAGATCGAAGTAGTCGCGCCAGAGCGTGATCTTCCCGTTCTTCACCTCGAACGTGCCGCACACCCAGATGTCGAGGTGGAGGAACGGGCCCGTGAGGATGTCGACGCGCTCGGTGAGGACGACGTCGCCGTTGGCGGCGATGTTCTTCATCTTCACCTCGAAGCCGGTCATCACCTTCTCGAAGCGCTCGAAGGTGCGGATGACCGCCGCCTTCCCCTTGTCCGCGGGGAACGGCACGTTCTGGTAGACGACGTTCTCGTCGAGGAGCGCGAACGCGCCGTCCTTGTCTTTTGCCTCGAGAGCGTGGAGGAACGCCTCGACGACGGCGATGGGGGTCTGCTTCTTGTGCGTCTCGGTGGTGGGCATGACGCACAGTGTTAGTGCCGACCGGTCAGTCTGGCGAGGTCAGAAAGGCGAGCGCTTGGGCTTCGTCGATAAAGGCCCCCGGCGCATGCTTGCGCTCGCGTGAGATCATTTTCCCTGTGACTTGAGCTTTGCCTTGAGGCGGTCGGCGTACCCCTCCTTGTTCTCCTGCTTCACGCGGCCGATGGCCAGCGCGCCCGCGGGTACGTCGCGCGTGACCGTCGTTCCGGTGCCGACGTACGCGCCCTTCCCCACGGTGACCGGCGCGACGATCTGGCTGTCGCTCCCGATGAAGACATCGTCCTCGAGGGTGGTCACGTGCTTCTTGAAGCCGTCGTAGTTGCAGAAGATCGTGCCGGCGCCGATGTTCACGCCGTCGCCGACCATGCCGTCGCCGAGATACGCGAGGTGGTTCGCCTTGCTCTTGCGACCGAGGCGCGTCTTCTTCAGCTCGACGAAATTGCCGACGTGCGCCTCCTCGCCGATGTCGCTCGCCGGACGCAGATGGCTGAACGGGCCGATGACCGCCTTCGGGCCGATCTTGCTCTCGGTCGCGATGCTGTACGGCTTGAGGTGCACCCCGTCCTCGACGGTGACGTCGGTCAGCACGCAACCGACGTCGATGGTGACGTTGCTGCCGATCTTGGTCTTGCCGCGCAGCACGACCCCGCGCTCGACGATGGTGTCCGGTCCGATCTCCACGCCGTCGTGGATCTCGACCGCGCGCGGATCGCGCACCGTGACGCCGGCGACCTGATGGCGCTCCGCGATGCGTCGCAGGAGCCGTCCGTCGAGCTCCGCGAGCTGCACGCGGTCGTTGATCCCCTCGACGCGCACGGGATCGACCGGTCGATCGATGACCCCGCCCTCGCCGCCGCCGCGCGCGATGAGATCGGTCAGATAGAGCTCGCCCTGTGCGTTGTTCGGCTCGAGCTTCGGGAGCTCGCGCGCGAGGAACTCGTAGCGGAACGCGTAGACCGCGGGGTTCCACTCGGTGAGCTTCCGCTCCTCCGCACTGCAGTCCTTGTGCTCCTTGATCCCGACGACGCGCCGCGTTCCTGGGGACCGCAGGATGCGGCCGTAGCCGGTCGCATCGGGAAGGCTCGCGACCAGCATCGAGATGCGCGCCTCGCGGTCGGCGGCGGCCGCGTCCACGAGCGCGCGCAGATCGGTCCCCTCGAGGAGCGGCACGTCGCCGGCCGTGATCAAGACGAGATCGTCGGGCGCCGACTTCGCGAGCGCGGGCATCGCCATCAGCACGGCGTGACCGGTCCCCTTCTGCTCCTCTTGGACGGCGATCTCGATACGATCGCCGAAGATCTGTTTCAGGTACCCCTCGACGCGGTCGCGACCGTGGCCGATCACGACGACGACGCGAGCAGCGCCCGCATCGAGCGCGGCGCGCACGGCCCAGTGGACCATCGGCCGACCGGCGAGAGTGTGGAGGACCTTGGGGGTCGCGCTCTTCATGCGCGTCCCCTTCCCAGCGGCGAGGACAACGGCAGTGACGTTCATGGGTTTGGCTTGAAAGATGGAACGAGAGCCGAACGGTTGCGCAGCGCGAACGCGGACGGACGCGCTTTGGCGTCCGTTCCGCGTCCACGAGCCTGGAGTGAACGCGGACGGACGCGCTTTGGCGTCCGTTCCGCGTCCACGAGCCTGCGAGTGAACGATCAGCACGCCGTCTAGCCGCTGTCGCGCCGAGCTCGCTCGTCGTCAGAGCTTGGTTCCGGGTCCGGAGTCCTTCGGAGGCGACGGCTTGGGCTTAGGCGGAGGTGGTGGATCGAGCGGCAGCTCGAGGTCCGCGCAGTGCCCGATCACGCCTCGGCAGTCGAACGGCACCGTCGGCTCGGCCGGCAGGGGAGCGCGGGGCGGAAGCAGCGCGGCGGGCTTCCCATCCGCATCGACGGAGTCCGATGCGGCAAGATGTGGTGCGGCGGACGGCGCCGGGCGCGGCGTCGCGATCGCGCACCCGGCGAGAAGAGTGCCGGCCAGCACCGCGACCGCTCGCATGGCTACGAGCGTGGCACGTAGAACGCGCGTGACCAAGGAGCTCCCTTCGGAACGCGAGGACGATGACCGCCGACTCGTTGCAGGGCATGCGCTGCACCCCATCGCAGGATGCCACAGGAGCGCTGACGGAGAACGACCGCGAGAACGAGTGCTACTCTCGAATCATGACGCGCGAGGAGCTCCTCTCCCGGATCTCGATCGACCCGAACGTGTGCTTCGGCAAGCCGTGCATTCGTGGCCATCGCATCTGGGTGTCGCTGGTCCTCGATTTCCTGGCGAGCGGCACTCCGACCGCAGACGTGCTCGCGATGTATCCGGGGGTCCACGAGGCCGACGTTCGCGCGTGCATCGCGTATGGAGCCGAGATGTCGCGCGAGCACTACGTCGACATCCCGCTGGAGCGGTCGGCTTGAGATTCAAGCTCGACGAGAACCTCGGTAGTCGCGGTGCGTCAGTCCTGCGGGACGGCGGACACGAGGTGGCGACGGTCGTCGATCAGTCGATGCAGTCTGCGAGTGATGGCGCGCTCATCGCCGCGTGCGCTGCGGAAGGGCGCTGCTTGGTCACGTTCGATCTCGATTTCGCGAACCACTGCGATTCGTCCCCGCCGACTACGCGGGGATCGTCGTTCTTCGAGGACCCGCGCGAATGACTGCCGGCGACGTCGATGCGCTGCTTCGCACGCTCGCCGCGGCGCTCGCGGGGGTCTCCCTCGTCGGCAAGCTCTGGATCGTCGAGGTCGGGCGCGTCCGAGAGTACTTGCCCGAGCGTTGAAGCGAGTCAGAGGCCCTTCGCGAGGTACAGGATCGCGGACGGCTCGCTCGGTTCGAGCGTGATCATGTGCGGGAGGAACGTGGTCGGGATGCTCAGGGTGCCGAGCTTCTGCAGCGCGGTCGCCTGGATCTCTTCGCGGCACGCGCGCGCACGCGCGGCCAGGAGCCGGTCGTCCTTCGCGCGGTCGATCATCAGCTGTCGCTGCGTCGGCTCGAACAGCGGCGGAAGGAGCATGTTCACGACGAGGCGATGGATCGGCAGGTTCAGGCCGCGGATGGTGGTCGCGAGCTCGATGGTCTCGTTCGTCGGCATCTCTTCCGGGAGCGTGACGAGAACGATGCCGGAGTGGGTCGCGTCCTGGAAGAGGCGCCACGCGCGCTCGGCGTCGCGGCGGAGCGGGCCGCCGGGGGCGACGTCGAGGATCACCCGCGGGACCTTCAGCATGTCGACGCCATGACCGGTCGCGGGGCCATCGACGATCACCGTCTCGTACTTCCAGCCGTCGCCGTACGGCGGGACCGGCTCGTCGGTCGTCTTGCCGGAGAGGAGCTCCGTCGTGTGCCACCAGGCTTTGCCGAGCATCGACCACTCGGACATGCCGGGGACCGCGTGGAAGAAGGTCTTGACGTACTTGTTGTCGAAGAGCGCTTCGTAGAGCGTCTTCGACTTGAGCATGAGGACGCCGTACTCCTCGAGGCAGCGCTCGGGCGTCATGTTCACGGCGTCGACGTTGGGCGCGACGTGCGTGATGTCCGCGCCGATCGGCTTGCTGCCGAGCATTCCCGAGAGACGCTCCTTCGCGTTCGTCATGCACACGAGCACCCGTCGACCGCGCGCCGCCATCGCCCGCGCCATCGCGGCCACCACTGTCGTCTTTCCGACGCCGCCTTTGCCGGTGACGTAGATGAAGCGAAGCTCGTCGAGCGCGTTGGGCGGGGACGATGGTGCCATTGCTGTGCGCGGGGCGGAGGTAGCCGGTCTAGGGGCAACGGTCTACGGCCGCAGCCTACCGGGTCTCGGTGTAGGGCTGACATCGTCACGTTCACAGAGGCGCTCATCGAGATCGTCCACGGAAGGCGACGGGACGCCCCGCGGGAACCGCAGCGCGCCCCCCTTTTCCCGAGGGAAAGGCGATCCCCCCACTTCCGTACACCCGTCGTTGACCCCTTCTCGCCCCCTCCCCTACCCTGAACGGCCCGGACCCGTCCCAAGCCCATGAAGAGCTGCCCGAAGTGCAACCTGCGCTATCCCGACGAGAGCACATTCTGCTTCGTCGACGGTGCGGTGCTCGAGCCGCTCAAGGATCCGCGGGTCGGCACCACGATCAACGGCCGCTACGTCATCGAGAACGTCCTCGGTGAGGGTGGCATGGCGACCGTCTATCGCGCTCGCCACACGATGATCGACCGCCCCTGCGCGGTGAAGATCCTCAACCCGGCGCTGGCTCGCGACAAGATGGTCCGCGAGCGGTTCCGGCGTGAGGCGAAGAGCGCGAAGAAGCTCGCGCACCCGAACGTCATCGACATCTACGACGAAGGCGACACCGGCGACGGCACGTCGTTCATGGTCATGGAGCTGCTCGACGGCGAGCCGCTCGACGCGATCGTCAACCGCGGGCCGATCTCGCTCCAGCGCGCGCTGCCGATCATGATCCAGGTCTCGCGCGGGATCGCCCGCGCCCACGACCTCGAGGTCATCCACCGCGACCTCAAGCCCGAGAACATCTACATCGCGCGCCGCGACGACGGCACCGATCTGGTGAAGCTCCTCGACTTCGGCATCGCCCGCTCCGCGCAGGACTCGCGCCTCACCGGGGTGGGCGAGGTCTTCGGCACCCCGCAGTACATGGCGCCCGAGCGCATCACGTCGATCGACGCCGGCGGGTCGCAGGATCTCTACGCGCTCGGCGTCATCTTCTTCGAGATGCTCTCGGCCACGCTTCCTTTCGAGGCGAACGACGTCCCGAGCTTCCTCCTCAAGCACCTCAAGGAGCCGGCTCCCAGGCTCTCGTCGCGC
>JBKJQC010000923.1:0-5994 GCA_046593995.1 Polyangiales bacterium | reverse complement strand
ATCATGGCCGCCGAGGGGATCAACATCCAGGCGATCTCCACGAGCGAGATCAAGGTCAGCTGCCTCATCGCCTCGAAGTACACCGAGCTCGCCGTCCGCGCGCTGCACTCGGGCTTCGGGCTGGATCGAAAAGACGTGAAGGACGAGTCGGGCGCGGCCTGATCTCGAGCAGGCGAGAACAAAAAAGATGGCCCTCCCGCAGATCGTCGACATGTTCCTGCACGTCGACACACACCTCAAAGCGATCACCAGCCAGTACGGCACCACGACGTACCTGGTGCTGTTCACCATCGTCTTCTGCGAGACCGGCCTGGTGTTCCTGCCCTTCCTCCCCGGCGACTCCCTGTTGTTCGCGGCGGGCACGCTCGCCGCGCTCGGGACCTTGAGCCTACCGGCGCTGCTCGGCTTGCTCATCGCCGCGGCGATCCTCGGTGACAGCGTGAACTACTCGGTCGGCGTGCTGCTCGGACCGAAGCTCCATGCGACGGGGAAGCTGCCCTGCGTGAAGAAGGCGCACCTCGACAAGACCGCGGAGTTCTACGACAAGTATGGGGCGAAGACGCTGGTCATCGCGCGCTTCGTGCCGATCGTCCGCACGTTCGCGCCCTTCGTCGCGGGCGTCGGCAGCATGAAGTACTCGAAGTTCATGACGTTCAACGTGGTCGGCGCGGTGATGTGGGCGTTCATCTGTATCCTCGCCGGGTACTTCTTCGGCACCCTGGAATTCGTGACGAAGCACTTCACGTTGGTGATCCTCGCGATCATCTTCGTGTCGATCCTCCCCGGCGTGATCGGCTTCCTGCGCGAGCGCTCGAAGCACCGGGCCGCCGAAGCCGCCAACGGCTGATCTTCACGGCGCGAGTCGCGGGATCAGCTCGTCGAACAGCGTACCGTCGAGGTCGAACAGCACGGCATCCGGACGGTAACTCCATCGGCCCACATGGTGCCACGCACGCGTCCGTGCGCGAGAGGCGCGTACCGCTGAGAAGTCCCGGCCCTCAGCGATTGTCATGCTCGCCTCGCGTCGCCCGGAACCGTGTGTCATCACAGGATGCGGTGGCAAAGCGATCAGACCGGCGCTCCTTCGTCCTCTTCTCTGCGGCGGCGCTGCTGCCGCTCGCGTGCCGGACCAAGTCCCCGCGCGTCCCGACCCGCGCGGCTCCGAAGAGCTCGACGGCGGCGCTGGGCCCGACCGACGAGGGCGAGATCCTCGACACGGAGGACGGTGAGCTCTTCATCTCCGCGAGCGATCCTTCGCAGGGCCCGAAGGACGCACACTGCGTCATCGTCGTCTTCAGCGACTTCCAGTGCCCCTTCTGCCGCGACGCGGCGACCGTCCTGAACCAGATCCGGAAGGACGTCCCGAAGCGCACGCGCGTGATCTTCAAGCACCTGCCGATTCCGCAGCACAACAAGGCACGGCTCGCGGCCGTGGCGTCGCAGGTGGTCTACCTGGAGGCCGGGTCCGATGCCTTCTGGCGCTTCCACGACCGCTGCTTTGCGCACCCGCACGACATCGACGTCGGGCGCGTCACGGCGTGGGCCGCCGACGAAGGCGTCAAGGCGGAGGCGATCGCCGTGCGCGGCCCCGAAGCCGAGAAGGTCGTGGCGCAGCACATCGCGCTCGCGGAGCGCCTCGGCGTCCGGGGGACCCCGAGGATGTACATCAACGCGCGGCGCGTGAACGGCGCGTACCCGTACGAGCAGATCCGCGAATGGGTGAACGAGGAGCTCGGCTGATCACGCCGCGGCGCCCTCTTCCGCGGCCGCGCGGGTGGACGCCGGGATCGGCGTGGCCGCCGGGAGCACGACGATGAAGGTCGTGCCGACGCCGGCGCTCGTCTGCACGTCGATCGTCCCGCCCGCGTTCTGCACGATGCGCTGACTGATCGCGAGGCCGAGCCCGGTGCCCTTCGCTTTGGTCGTGAAGAACGGGATGAACAGGTTTTTCAGGACCTTGTTCGAGATCCCCGGTCCGGTGTCCGCGACGCGGATCTCGACGGCACCGTTCGCCAGGGTGACCGGCCACGTCGCGCGCGCCGAGCGGCGGTGCGTGGTCGCGACGGACACCCGCCCGCGGCCACCCATCGCCTGCGCGGCGTTGGTGACGAGGTTCATCACGACCTGCCGCAGCTGCTCGGGATCGATGCGCGCCGTGGGGAGCGACTCCGCGAGCTCCACGTCCACCTCGAGCTGATCGCCGTGGGACGGGGCGAGGATCTGGAGCGTCCGCCGGACCGCCGCGTTCACGTCGATGGGATCGACCTCGCTCGTGCGCACGCGGGCGTAGTCGAGGATCGAGCTCACCACGCGGTCGAGCCGCTCGACCTCCTCGAGGATGATCCCGACGAACTCGTGGTCGTGCACCGAGGCTCCTTCGCTCGTCGACTCCGCGAGCAGCTGCGCCGCGCCCTTGATCGCGCCGAGCGGATTCTTCACCTCGTGCGCGAGGCCGGCGGCCATCGCACCGAGCGCGGCCAGACGATCGCGCTCCTTCACCCGTGCGTACGCGCGGCTGTTCTCGACGACGGTCGCGAGCTGACCTGCGAGCGTCTCGAGGAGCGCGATCTCCTCGGGCGAGTACGCGTCGCGCACGCGATCGTCCTCCACGACGAGGAGCCCCATCAGCTCGCCGTCGTCTGCCTTCACGGCGAACGCCGCGCCGCCACCGACGTCCTCGAGCCGCGCCCACAGCTCGCGGAGCTGCGCGGCGCCATGCGCGTCACCCGCGTCGAGCGCTTCCCCGAGCTCGCGCTCGACCTCCTCCGCGACGACCGTCCCGCGCGAGAGCCGGTCGGTGAGCACGCGGCTCGAGGTCTCCTCGACCCGAACGACCTTCGCCGCCTCCCCGATCTGCCCCTCGAGGATGAACGCGGCCCCACCGGGCTCCGTCGCGACATCGCGGAGATAGACCGAAGCCGCCGTGACGCGTCGCGACCGCTCGAGATCGGCGAGCACGATCTCGGTCATCTCGCGGATCTCGAGCACGTGCGCGAGGCGGCGACGCAGCTCGAGGACCGCGGTCTCGAGGTCGAAGCGCTCGCGGAAGAAGAACTGATGGATGCGCGCCTCCACCATCGACTGCAGCGGACTGAACAAGACGAGCTCCGCGATCGAGGCGAGGACCGCGTTCAGGTACATCGTGTTGAAACGACCTACGAGCGTGACGAAGATCCAGAAGATCGCAGCGATGCAGAAGGCGAGCGCCGTAGCGACGAGCAACCGACCGGCGAGGTCGTAGAGGTCGAGCAATCGCTGCGTCTGGAGCGACTGCGAGAGCACGAAGAGGAACACGATCGAGAGCACCGCGCCGACCGGCGGGAGACGCGCGCCGACGAACCAGAGGAAGTCCGCGAGCGAGAAGGCGGTGGCGAACGCGCCGACCACGACGAGGAACCGAACGCGCGCGCGGACGGCGCGGCTCTTCGACGCGCGACCGGCGCTCGCGAGCGCCCACAACCCGGCGGACGTGAGCACGCCGACGTAGACGAAGAGGGTGACACGGACCGCGTCATGGTGGTGATAGGGCGTCAGGATCAGCGCCGACATCGCGAGGCCGAAGAACGACGCGATGCGCACGAGACGCTGACCGCGCTCCGCGGCCGGCGCGCCCTGATCCGCCTCGCGGATGATCGAGCCGGTCGCGCCCGGGACGATGGCGACGAAGAGTCGAACCGCGAGCTGCGGCATGACGATCGCGAGGAGCGCGGTCGCGCGCTCCCACGACGTGAACCCATAGAACGAGAAGAGCGCCTGCGTGAGGTACCAGGCGGCGACCGCGCCCGCGAACCCGGCGAACAAGGCCTGCACCTGCCGCACGCGCCCGCGGAGCAACACGCTCGCAGCGATCGCCAGAGCGAGCGCCGCACAGAACAAGGCGGTGCGTGTGCGGAGGTCCATCGGTCCCTCTCGCGTCCGTTCAGTCGACCTGCATCCGCGTCGTCGCGGCGCAGGCGGACGATGCGCTCACTTCTGCGAGTCGTCTGCGGAGCCGGTGCTGCTGCCACCGGAGGGCGCCTCGTCGGGCGGGGGAGCCCACGGGTGCGGACGCGGACCGTCGTCGACCAGCCCGCCGCCGGAGAGCACGTGGTCACCGAAGATCACCGGGTTGAGCAGGCCAGCGGGGACGTCCGCCTTGATCTGGATGTCGATCGTCGGGGTCGATCCCTTCGCAGCGCCGGCAGCGGGCTCTACGCCTTGGCACGGAGCGACCTGCAAGTCGGCCGTCGTGGACTGCACGCTCTCATTCGGCTCGGTGGGCGCCTGCGCTTCGACCGTGCAGCCGCCGACGAGCCCGACGACGGCAATGGCTGCCGCGAGGAGACTGATCAGGGCGCTCTTGCCGGCGCTCTTGCCGAGCAGTGCGCCAAACGACAGCTTGGAATGAGTCACGAGCCCTCCGTGAACAACGCCGATAGACCGTAGTGCTTCACCAGCTGGGACAGCCGGGGACGCTTCATGCCCAAGAGTGCCGCAGCGCGGGTGATATTGCCACGGCTTTCTTGCAGCGCGCGAGCGATGCAATCCCGTTCGATCATCCGTTTCATCTCGTTCAAAGAAATGCCGCCAGAACGGATCTGAGCCCACGCGATTGCGGTCGCGGTGGCCTCTACCGGGGGGAGCACCCCCCCACCCTCTTCGTCCTCGGCACCTTCCTCGGGACCCCCGACGGAGACGGGTCCGCTCGCGCCCGGTCCGGCGTTCGCGGGCGTCGAGCTCGGGACGGCGACGGGGCCGCTCACCGGCAGCCTCATGGACGGGGCCGGTAGCTCGAGGCCGCGGAAGACGTCGACGTGCTCCATCACGTCGCGGGCGCCGATCTCGGCGCCGTCGGCCAACAGCGCGACGGCGCGGAGGACGTTCTCGAGCTCGCGGATGTTGCCGGGCCATTTGTGCGCCGACAGGAGCTCGAGCGCGTCGCGCGCCATCGTGCGAACCGGCTGACCGTGCTCGCTGGCGATGCGCTCGAGGATCGCGCGACAGAGCTCGGGGAGATCCGCCGCGCGCGCGCGAAGGGCCGGCACGTCGAGCTGCACGCCGCGGAGGCGATAGTAGAGGTCTTCGCGGAACTCGCCGCGCGTGACCATCGTCGCGAGGTCACGGTGCGTCGCGCAGACGACGCGGACGTCGACGCGTATCGGCGTGGTACCGCCGACGCGCTCGAACGTCTTCTCCTGGAGGACACGAAGGAGCGCGACCTGGGTGCGCGGCGAGATGTCGCCGATCTCGTCGAGGAAGAGCGTGCCTCCGTCGGCGAGCTCGAAGCGGCCGCGGCGACGGTTCACGGCGCCGGTGAAGGCACCCTTCTCGTGGCCGAAGAGCTCGGACAGGAGCAGCGTCTCGACGAGCGCCGCGCAGTTCACCTTCACGAGCGGACCGGTCGAGCGATCGCTCGCGAAGTGCAGCGCCTCCGCGACGAGCTCCTTGCCGGTGCCGGACTCGCCGCGGATGAGGACCGTGGCGTCGCTCGTACCGACGCGCTTCACGGCCGCCATCAACGCGCGAAGCGCGGGATCGCTGCCGACGATCCTGCGCGGCTCGGTCGACGTGGTGGTGGAGCGCAGCCGCGCGCCCGACGACTCGCTCGCGATCGCCGGGACGAGCGGCGCGTTCGGCTCGCTCTCGACGAGGCGCTCGAGCTTCGCGATGCGGATCATGTCCGGTCGCGCGAGGAAGAGCGCGTGATAGCTCTCGGGGATCGACCGCAACATCGCGTCGCGTACGCCGCCGGCGGCGTCGAGGTGCCGGCCGAGGAGCTCGCGGTCGGAGACGACGAACGCGATCTCGGCGATCAAGAGGTGGGCCTCCACCATCAGCTCTTCGTCGGCAGAGGCCCGACAGAGGGCGAGGGCCTCGCGCGCCGCCACCAGCACCTCGGCGCCGATCGCGCCGTTCGCGCGCAGCCACTCGGCTTCGAGCAGCGCGAGCTCGGCTTTACCTGTGCTGGAGTCGTCGAGCCCGCGCGCGCGATCGAGGACGAGGCGCGCGCCGCGG
>JBKJQC010000638.1:0-7618 GCA_046593995.1 Polyangiales bacterium | reverse complement strand
GCCGTTGGTGCAGACGTCGTTGGTGGTGGAGGCGTTCGCGTCGTCGCAGAGCGTCCCGTTCGGCTTCTGCGGGTTCGAGCAGACGCCCGCTGTGCACGTGCCGATGTCGTGACACTGGTCCTGCGCGGAGCAGATGACGTTCATGCACGGGTCGGACGGGACGCAGTTCGGGTATCCGGTATACCCGGCGGCACAGCTGTTACAGCTCGGTCCGAAGTACCCGACGTTGCACGTGCACATCCCATCGCCATTCACGGTGCCGTGCCCGTTGCAGGTCATCAGATCGCTGTACTGGCAGCTGCTGCCGGCGTAGCCGGGGTTGCACTGACACAGGCCCGTGGCCGTGGAGCACATGCCGTTGCCCGTGCAGGTGTTCAGCGTGCCGCCGCAGGTCGAGCCGTTGCAGGTGTCGCTCGTCGTGCAGAGATTGCCGTCGTCGCACGGGCCGGACGTCGGCATGCACGTACCGAACTGGATCGCGCAAGACAGGCAGTCGTTCGGCACGCCACCGCCGCACGGCGTATCGCAGCACACGCCATCGACGCAGAAGCCGCTCGGGCACTGCCCCGCCGTCGAGCACGGCTCGCCGAGGGCCTGCACCGTCGTCGCGAGCACCTCCGCCGGCACAGACGACTGACAGGCCACCGCGAGCGCGGAGAGCAACAGCACCACCAGCTGCACCGCGCGCAGCCGCGCAGACGATAGGCACGCGACGGCCCTCACGACGAGACTCGCTTCCATCCCTCTCCACCTTGTCCGATCCGCAAGCGCGTGACGATCGGCGAATCTAAGCTGTACGCTGCAGAGCGACCCGGCGCGACCCAAAAAACGAGCTCGATCCGTCGAGGACGATCGCTCGCGCAGGCGGCCGTCCTGATTGGGGGTTCGCTCGGCGATGTTCGTGGAGCGCTAACGTCACCTGCTCTTCAAGCCGTGCTTCCGCACCAGGTCCGAGAGGTGGTTCCGGTCCATGCGCGCCTCGCGCGCCGCAGCGGAGACATTGCCCGCGTGGCGGGTCATCAGCCAGCGGACGTAGTCGCGTTCGAAGGAGGCCTCGACGTGGGCGCGCGCTTCGCGGTAGCTGAGGGCAGGGTCGAAGCTCTGGGTCGGGGTCGACGGGTCTCCTTCCTTCGCGGGCGGCGCGAAGTCGACGAGGGAGAGCTCGCGCGCTCCGGCCTGCGCGGTCAGCGCGGCTCCGCGCTCGAGGACGTTGCGCAGCTCGCGGACGTTGCCCGGCCACGGGCGTGCACTGAGCGCGCTGCGGGTCGCGGGGGACAGCGTGAGGCGGGCACCGCCGCTCTCCTCGGCGATGCGATCGAGGAAGTGATCGGCGAGGAGCGGGATGTCCTCGCGTCGCTTTCGCAGCGGCGGGACGTGCAGCGCGATGACCGCGAGCCGGTAGTAGAGATCTTCGCGGAAGCGACCGGCGGTGATCTCGGCGCGCAGATCGCGCGAGGTCGCCGCGATGATCCGCACGTCGGCGTGGATCGTCTGGGTGCCTCCGACGCGGCGGAACGAGCGGGCTTCGAGCACGCGCAGGAGCTTCGGCTGCAGCTCGAGCGGGAGCTCGCCGAGCTCGTCGAGGAAGAGCGTGCCGCCGCTCGCGCGCTCGAACGCGCCAGCACGCGACGACACGGCGCCCGTGAACGCGCCGCGCTCGTGGCCGAACAGCTCGCTCTCCATGAGCGAAGCGACGATCGCGCCGCAGTCGAGCACCTCGAACGCGCCCTTGCGGCCGCTGCGGAGGTGGACGGAGCGCGCGAGGACGTCCTTGCCGGTGCCAGTCTCGCCGGTGAGCAAGATGCTGGCGCTCGCCTCCGCCGCGCGTTCGAGGACGCCGAATACGCGACGCATCCCCTCGCTGTGACCGAGCGCGAGCTCGAACGTGTCCGACACGCTGGTCGGCACGTCGACCCGCTCGGGCGCGACGCCGACCAAGATCTCGATCTCTCCGATTCGCAGGAGCGTGCCGACGCCGACGATGGCCTCGCGGATCTCGGCGGCACCGATCTTCGTGCCGTTCGTGCTGTCGAGGTCGCGGATGCGCAAGCCCTCGCGGACCCGCGCGATCTCGAGATGCTTGCGCGACACCGTCTCGTCCGGGACCACCAGATCGTTCTCGTCGGATTTGCCGATGGTCGCGACTGCGCCGATCGCCCCCGGCGCGGGGAACACCGTGCCCTTGGTGCGACCTCCGAGGACGACGAGCACCATGCCGTCGGGCGACTGCGGACGCGTGACGCTCCTCGTCGCGCCCTCCACGTCATCCGGATCGACCGCCACGTCGAAGAGCGTACTCGCGACGGCTCTGCGCTGGCGATCGTCCTCCCCGAGATGGGGCGGCCCGGCTAGACTCCACGCCCCGCGGATGTCCGACCCAGATCGCTTGATCGCCGGAAAGTACCGGGTCGTTCGCTTGATCGCGGCCGGGGGCATGGGCAGCGTCCACGAGGCCGTGCACGTCCGCACGGGCGGTCGCGTCGCCATCAAGGTGCTGGGCGACGACGCGCAGAAGGACGAGTCGGCGCGCGGTCGCTTCGCTCGTGAGGCGCGCGCGAGCGGTCGGCTGCGCAGCCGCTTCGTCGCGCGCGTGCTCGACGTCGACGCGCTCGAGGACACCACGCCCTACCTCGTGATGGAGTACCTCGAAGGGAACGATCTCGCGCGCGAGTTGAAGGAGCGGGGCGCGCTCCCCGTCGAGGAGGTCACCGCGATCGTCCTCCAGGCCGCGGCGGGCGTCGGCGAGGCGCACGCGAACGGCATCATCCATCGCGACCTCAAGCCGGGGAACGTCTTCCTCGCGCGAGAGGGCGCGAACCGGGTCGCGAAGGTGCTCGACTTCGGCATCTCCAAGGTGCTCGTCGACGCCGACGAGGAGCTCACGCGCACGTTCTCGACGGTCGGCACGCCGGCGTACATGTCCCCGGAGCAGATCCGCACGCCGAAGGACGTCGACAGCGCGGCGGACGTCTGGGCGCTCGGCGTCCTCCTCTACCGCATGCTGGCCGGACGCCTCCCGTTCACCGGCAACGCGTCGTCGGTCGCGGTCTCCATCTGCAGCGACGTGCAAGTCCCACTGCGCACGATCCGTACAGAGATTCCAGAGGATCTGGAGGCGCTCGTCGAGTCCGCGCTCGACAAGAACCGCGCGCGACGTCCCACGATCGCGATGCTCGCCGAGACGCTCCAGCGCCACCTCGGGACCGGTCCCGAAGCAGCCCTCGCGCGGGAAGCCGCTGCGGAGATCGCGGCCCTGCAGGTCCCTCCGCAGCCGCTCGCGCGAGCGACTGCCGATTCCACGATCGAGCCCCTGCGATCGACCGAGACCGCCGACGTGGAGACGTTGGCCGCGACGTCGAGCGGTGGCCTCGCGAGCCCGCGAGCGCGCCCTCGTCGCACGGGCGTCATGGTGGGCGCGGTCAGCGCCGTCGCGATCCTCTCGGCTGCAATCGTCGTCAGCCGACGCTCGCCGCCGACGCTCGATCGTGGACCGGCGAGCACCGTCGTCGTCGTGGCGCCTGAGCCCTCCGCGGCAGCGCCGACGATCGCGACGGTCACCGAGCTCATTCCGACTGCTTCTACTGCGCCGTCCGCGTCGATCGCCGTCCCCTCCTCCACCCCCGCTGCCAAGGTCCCGGTCTCTCCAGGGAAGCCGAAGGCCCCGACCAACCATGCGCCCGCTGCGACGATGCCCGCGCGGCTCTGACCGCAGCATCGCGACGCTCCTCGCCGTGGCGATGGTGGCGCTGCCGATGTTCCCCAGTCGTGCCGCGCCGTCGCCGGCGAAGAGCGCAGCGCCGGCGCCGAGCGTGAGCGTGGATCCCGCCGTGCAGCTGAAGGCCGAAGGGGACAAGGCGTTCGATGCCTTCCTCTACGCGGATGCATTGCGTGCCTATGAATCGGCGTACGAGCTTTCGCACGACCCAGCGCTCCTTTTCAACAGGGGCCGCGCGCTGCAGGCGCTCACGCGGTACGCCGAGGCGCTCGAGATGTTCGAGCGCTTCGACAGGGAGGCGCCGCAGGCGCTTCGCGCCAAGGTCCCGGGGCTCGCGAAGCTCATCGCCGACGTCCGCGCGCGCGTCGCGACCTTGCGCATCGTCTGCAACGTCGAGGGTGCGCAGGTGGTCGTCGGCGATCGCGTCCTCGGCGAGACCGGCTCGCTCGGGGACGTCCCCGTCAACGCCGGCGCCACCACCGTGAGGGTGCGTCGCGAAGGGTACTTTCCGGTGACGCGTCCGCTGACGCTCGAAGGAGGGAAGACGACGACCGTGACGCTCGTGCTGCTGCCGCGCGCGACCTCCGGAGTGCTCGCGGTGGTCGTCGATCCGGCGGCGGCAAAGGTCTCGGTCGACGGCAAGTTCGAGGGGAACTCCCCGGTCGAGCTCGTGCTGCCCGCCGGCACGCACGCCGTGGAGGTCACGAGCCCCGGCTTCGAAGCGCTGACGTCGAAGGCCGTCGTACGCGCCGACGGGCGCGTGGAGGTGCGGCTCGCGATGCAAGCGACGCCCGGGATCACCTCGCGCTGGTGGTTCTGGACCGGCGTCGGCGCCGTCGTCGTGACCGGCGTCGTCATCGGAATCGCGCTCACCACCAACCGTTCGCCGCACGACGGCGACTTCAGCCCCGGCCGGGTCACCGCGCCGTTGATCACCTTCTGATGCGCTCGTATCTCCTCTTCGCGGTAGGGCTCGTCGTCGGCCAAGCGGCGGGCTGCCGCACGCCTACGGTGATGACCGTGCGCGTGCTCACCGACGTCCCCTGCGAGAAGCAGCGCGGTGCCGTGGTCGCGGTCGGGGCGCCGAGCGAATACGAGCTCCTCCCGCCGGCCGGACGCGCCCAACGCTGCACGCCACTGCAGAACGGCCTCTTCGATCTCGGCACCATCGTCGTCACCCCGCGCGGCGACCGCGAGGATCGCGTGGGCATCCGCGCGATCCTCGGTGTGGCGCGCGATGCCGAAGCGTGCACCTCGCAGAACGCGTACGCCGGGTGCATCGTCGGGCGCCGCGTCCTCCACTACCTCCCTCACACCGAGCTCGCGGTGGACATCCTCCTCCGGCAAGACTGCGCCGATGTCGCGTGCGATGCGAACACGACGTGCGTCGATCGCAAGTGCGGCGGCGCGGAGATCGATCCAGCCGCCTGCGTCGGCGTCGGGTGCGGTGAGAGCGCGCTGCCGACGGCGCGTCGCTGCGATCAGGAAGGCGCGATCACCTGCGCAGCCGGCGAAAGGCTCACGTGCAGCGCGGGGATACTGACGAGCGAGCCGTGCGGCATCGCCTGCAGCTCGACGAGGTGCGTCGCCGCGACGAGCGTGACCACCATGGCGGCATCGGGCCAGCGCGGGACGACGTGCGCGCTCGTCGATCGCGACGTCTGGTGCTTCGGAGACAACGGCGCCGGTCGGCTCGGCGTGACCGGTGCGGCGACGCCGACGCCCGCGAAGGTCCCGGGGCTGCCGCCGATCGTGCAGCTGCGATCGCTCGGGACTGCCGATCACGTCGTCGCGCTCGACGACACCGGCGCCGCTTGGTGCTGGGGGAAGGGGGACAGCAGCCAGTGCGGCAGCCCGGCCGCGGCGACGCTGCTCCCGCGGAAGCTCGCAAAGAGCGATGGGACGCCGCTCACCGGCGTGGTCCAGGTCACCGCGTCGAGCAACTCGACGTGCGTGCGGCTCAGCGACGGCAGCGTGCAATGCGTCGGCTCGAACTCGCTCGGTCAGCTCGGTCGAGGGATGACCGGATCGAGCACCGGTGAGCTCCGCCCGGTGATCGCGAGCGGCGCCTGGTCGGGCAAGGCGATCGATCTGGCGTGCGCCTCGAACGCGTGCTGCGTCGTCGACGACAAGCACCACGTCGCGTGCTTCGGCAACGACAACACCGGGCAGATCGGCGCGGGGCTCACCGACGGCATGCCCGTCCCGACGCCCACCGAGGCCAAGCTCCCCGGGCTCGCCCACGCGGTGCGCGCCGGCGACAACGCGCTCTGCGCGCTCCTCGACGACCGACGTGTCGCGTGTTGGGGGAACCCTGCGTGGGACGTCTTCCTCGGACCGACGACGAGCCAGCTGTCGCCGGTGATCCTCGAGGGCTTGACCGGCAAGGGCGTCGTCGAGCTCGCGATCGCGATGGAGAGCGGGCACTTCGCGGTGACACCTTCGGTGACCTATGGGTGGGGTACCGGCGGTCTCGTGAAAGGCCCACTCGCCGAGATCCCCGCGCTCGCCGGCGCGACCTCGATCGCCGCGAGCTTCCACCACGCCTGCGCGGTCGTCTCGGGCGCCGTGCTGTGCTGGGGCGAGGACGCGAACGGCGCGCTCGGCGACGGCACGACGACGCCGCACGCGCTCCCAGCGCCGGTGAAGTTCCCCCTCTGAGGCCGTCGTCATGGCACCGAGACGTTGCGGGGGCGCGCCCGCAGGGGGGCGCCGGCAATGCGCCCCGCGCCTGCGAAAATAGCCGGTCGATGAGAGGGCACGGCTGTTGCTGAGGGGGTCTTCCATGAACCCGCGCCTCGTCCCTGCCGTCGTCCTCGGTCTCACCCTCTGGGCTCCCAGCGCGCTCGCCGCCGTACGCAGCGTCGGTCCCGGCAAGACCTACGCGAAGCCGTGCGCAGCGTTCGCGGCGGCCGCCGATGGCGACACGATCGAGATCGACGCAGGGAGCTACGACGGCGACGTGTGCGCGATCGCGAAGAGCAACCTCACCATCAAGGGCGTCGGCGGACGGGCGAAGATCGACGCGGCGGGGAAGAGCTCCGGCGGCAAGGCGATCTGGGTCGTGCAGGGGGCCAACACGACGATCGAGGACGTCGAGCTCTCGGGGTGCGCGGTGCCCGACAAGAACGGCGCGGGCATCCGTCAAGAAGGGCGCGATCTCATCGTGCGTCGCGTGTACTTCCACGACAACGAGAACGGCATCCTCACGGGAGCGAACGTCGACAGCAGCATCGTGGTCGAGGACTCGGAGTTCGGCTCGAACGGCGCGGGCGACGGTCAGTCGCACAACATGTACATCGGCGAGGTCAAGAGCTTCACCCTACGCGGCAGCTACAGCCATCATGCCAAGGTCGGGCATCTCGTGAAGTCGCGCGCGCTCGAGAACGTCATCCTCTTCAACCGCCTCACCGACGAGAACGGCACCGCGAGCTACGAGATCGACCTGCCGCAGGGCGGGAAGAGCTACGTCATCGGCAACATCATCCAGCAGTCGTCGGCCTCCTCGAACGGATCCTTCATCTCGTTCGCGCGCGAGGCGAAGCGGAACCCCGGGTCCGAGCTCTTCGTCGTGAACAACACGTTCTACAACGCGCGCAGCGCGGGCACGTTCGTCGCGGTCGCGGGCGATCTCGGAACGCCGGTCGTCCTCCGCAACAACATCTTCGCCGGAACGGGGACGGTCTGTGATCAAGCCTCGGCGATCAAGGACGCGAACTACATCGGCGATCCGATGTTCGTGAACACCGCGACGTACGACTTCCATCTGAAGGCGGGCTCGCCCGCGCTCGAGAAGGGCGTCGCGGCGGGGACCGGAAGCGGTCGTCCCCTCGCCCCCGCGTGTCAGTACGTCCACCCCACGCGCGGGATGGTGCGCAACGTCGGCGGCACGCTCGATCAGGG
>JBKJQC010000628.1:0-4956 GCA_046593995.1 Polyangiales bacterium | reverse complement strand
CCGCTGCGGAGCCCTTCTTCGATCTTGCGGCGTTGATCCGCGAGGTACCCGCCGCGGTACCCCATGATCGCGCCCTCGGGCAGCCCGGCACCGTGGCAGGCCTCGCGCAGGTACTTGAGCATCGTCTCGACGCCGTTGCGCGACCCGCCGAAGAGGATCGTGGGGACACGCGCCTTCAATAGATCGGCCGCGAAGCGCACCGCTCGCTTCGGGCAGCTGCCGCGGATGCCGAGCTCCGCATTCACGACGGGCGGGTTGTAGACGAGCACGCGACGTGTCCCTCGCGGCGCGCCGCTCTCGTCCACGAGGACGACCTTCGCTGCGGGGCCGCCGTCCTCGGCGAGGGCTTCGCCGATGATGCGCGCCGCGTGCTCGCGTGGATTGCCGATCGTCGCAGTCGCGCAGATGAACGTCGGATCGGAGCCGTGGAACCGGCAAACGCGCCGCAGGCGTCGGACCACGTTCGCGAGGTGAGAGCCGAAGACTCCGCGATAGGTGTGGAGCTCGTCGATCACGACGTAGCGGAGTTGCTGGAACGTCGCCGCCCACGCCGCATGATGCGGGAGGATCCCGGCGTGCAGCATGTCCGGGTTGGTGAGCACGATGCCGCTCCGCTCTCGCGCCGCACGTCGCGCATCGCCGGGAGTGTCACCGTCGTAGACGACCGCGCCCCCGACGCCGGACTCGAAGACACCGGCCTCCTTCATCAGCACGCGGAGCGACGCCTCCTGATCGCGCGCGAGCGCCTTCGTCGGGTACATGTAGAGCGCGCGCGCGCGTGGATCTTCGACGAGCGAGGAGAGCACCGGGAGGTGGAAGCACATCGACTTCCCGCTCGCCGTCGGCGTCGAGACCACGACGTGCTGCTTGTTCCGCGCAGCAGCGAAGGCCTGCGCCTGGTGCGAGTAGAGCTGCTCGATCCCCCGGCCGCGGAGCGCGCCGCAGATGCCCGCCGGCAGATCGTCGGGGAACGGAGCGTAGAGCGCGCGGGTCGCGTCGTACTCCTTGTCGGCGACGATGTCCTCGCGCACGAGCCCCTTCGACAGCCACTTGTCCACCACCGACTCGAGCCCGGTCTCGCGCGACCACGGAACGGCGACCATCCGCTGAGGCTATACGGATGTGCAGTGGGGGGCAAACGCGCAGCGCACGGGCGCGTGGCCTGGAGGCGTGTACGTTTCGGCCGATGTCCGCGTACGCGAAGCTCCCCGACGACAAACGCCTCTCCGACACGGTGGCCCGGGTCGCGCTCCCCCTCGCTCAGGACGTGGGCAACACCGTCCAAACCGGCTTGTCCGGCGTGTCACGCGAGCTCGGCGCGCCCGCCGGTGCGGACGTCGCTGCGCTGATCGCAGAGGCCAACCTGCCGGAGGTCGCGCCGGAGGACGCGCTCTCGTCGCTCGCCCGCCGGCTCGATCGCGAGGCCGATCTCTGGCGCAACCTCGCGCTCCGCGAGCTCGCGCACGTCGCCTGGGCGAATCGCATCGCGCACCTCGCGTCGGTCGCGACGATGATCGGTGTGCTGGCCCTCGCGACGGTCGCCGCGCTGCTCGCCTTCTTCGGCGCCGCAGCGCCCGAGCGCTCGCTCCTCCTCGCGGTCGGTGCGCTCGTATTGGTGATGGGAGCCGGCGCAGCGCTCTGGCTCTCGTCGTCCGTGCGCAAGAGCCAGCGCGAGGTCGTCCGCGATGCGCTGGTGCGCGCCGATCTCGCAGAGCTCCGACTGCATCGCATCGCGGTCGCGATGGCCGCGATGGCCGCCACCACCGACGGCGCGCGCACGGCGCTCGCGCGTCTCGAACGCGACGTCACGGGATGACCTTCGCCACGCCGATCCGCGACGCGATCGCGCTCCTCTCGACCGAGCGCGATCGATGGCGCGCCGACGCCATGCGACCGAGCGGCATCGTCACCGACGAGATCGTCGAAGCACGCTACGGCTGCGTGCCGGTCGAGGCCTTCCCCTTCCTCGATACCGGCGCGGACGGCTGTCACTACGCGCTCTGGATCGACGACGCGGCGCAGGACTGGGCACCGTGCGTGGTCTTCGTGTGCCCGATGGATCCGACGCCCGAACGAATTCGTCTCGTCGCAGCGAACGCGACCGACGCGATCACGCTGTTCCAACGCGCGGGGTACTGGTTCCAGGACGACGAGCAGGCCGTGCGAGCGCTCGAGGCACGCGCCGTCGACGCACGCGCGCCGCGCATCGTGCACGCGACGGACGACGGGCTCGGCGTCGTCTGCGCGGAACCGTCCGCCATCCGACCGGACCACGCGACGCTGCAGGCATGGTCCGACGACGCGGACACGCTCCGCGCGCGCATGTCCACGCTCTCTCCCGGTCTGGCGCTCGCCGCCGCGCGCGATCTCATCGCCCGCCACGACGCCGCAGGCCTCGAGCCCTTCGCCGATCTCTGCGCCGCGATCTACCGCGCACTCGGCCGTCCACTCCACGCAGAGATCGCGGCGAAGACCTACGGGCGCGATCCCGCGATGAAGCGCCTGATCGCGGAGCTCATCGAATAGGTCGGAGGCTCGGCCTGTCGAAGTGCCCGCCCGACGCCCCGAACGTTTCAAACGTTCGCTTCATCGCGCTCAGAGTGTGAACTTCCGGTCACACGTTCGCAAAAACGCGAACGTTGCGAACGTTCGGTGTGACGTTTCGCCGAGAACGAGGTCGTCCCCCGCGCCCCGGCAGACGCCATCCGTCGCCGCGCGGCCCTCAGGGATTCTCGGCGGCGAGCTTCGTCCACTCGTGCGCGAGCATCCCGTAGACGACCACGTCGACGAACTTTCCTTCGAGCTGGTCGTGCTCGCGGAGGACGCCCTCCTTCACGAAGCCGAGCTTCTCCGCGGACTTCATCGCCTGCGCGTTCGCGGCGCGCATCGTGTGCCACACGCGGTGCGCCTTCAGATCCTCGAACAGATGGCGGAGCAGCGTGCGGAGCGCATCGGTGCCGTAGCCCGCGTCGCGGAAGTCGGGCTCGCCGATCAGCACGTCGACCTGGGTGTTCTTCGGGCGCGGCTGCATGCGACCGAACTGGATCATGCCGATGGCGCGACGCTCGCCGTCCTTCTCGACCTCGATCGTGTAGCGCTGCGCGTCGCGATCGTGCCCTTCGATGGACTTGCGGAAGCGCGTCTCGACGCGATCGAAGGTCGCGGGGTGATCGCGACCGTCCCACCACTCCATGATGGCCGGATCGTTCAGCCACTTGTGGAGCAGGGCGAGATCGTCCTTCTGCATCGGACGAAGGAAGGTGAGCTGGCCGCGGAGGGTGTCGGGCATCTAGAGGAGGATCCGGGTGGGGTGCTCGACGAGCAAGCGCAGCTCTTTCAGGAAGCGTGCGCCCACCGCGCCGTCGACCACACGATGGTCGCAGGAGAGCGTGCAGGAAAGCTTCTGGCCGACGACGATCACGTCGTCGCGCACGACCGGCTCCTTGCGGACCTGTCCGACCGCCAGGATTGCGCCCTCCGGGGGGTTGATCACGGCCGCGAACGAGTCGATCCCGAACATGCCGAGGTTCGAGATGGAGAACGTTCCGTTCATCATCTCTTCTGGCTTCAGCTTCTTGTTCTTGGCGCGCCCCGCCAGGTCGCGGATTTCGACGCCGATGTCGCGCACGCTCTTGCGATCGGCGTCGCGCACGACGGGCGTCACGAGCCCCTCCTCCACCGCGACCGCGACCGAGATGTCGACGCGCTGGTGGTAGAGGATCGCCTCGGGGGTGAACTGCGCGTTGCATTCGGGCACGCGTCGCAGGCCGATCGCGCACGCCTTCACGATCAGATCGTTGATGCTGACCTTCTCGGGCTTCTCCCCCTCGCGCGTGAGCGCCGCGAGATCGACGTTGATCCGCTCACGCAGCGAGACGAGCTCGTCGACGTCGAGATCGACCGTGAGATAGAAGTGCGGGACCGTCTGCTTCGACTCGGTGAGCCGTCGTGCGATCGTCTTCCGCATCATCGAGAGCGGCACCGACTTCGCGGCCGCGAGCTCCCCGGGGGGCGCCTTGGCCTGAGGCGCGGCCGCGGCCGGCGCACTCGCCCCGCCCTTCGGCGCGTCCGCGAGATCGCGCGACACGATGCGGCCGTGCGGACCGCTCCCGTGGATCGAGCGAAGATCGTACCCCTGCTCCCGCGCGAGCTTGCGCACGTACGGCGAAGCCTTGGGCCTGCCGTCGCTGCCCGCACTGTCGGCCGGCGCAGCCTTGGCATCCGCAGCCGGCGCCGGTTTTGCGGGAGTCTTTGCATCCGCCGGAGCCTTTGCATCCGCCGGAGCCTTCCCCTCGGCTTTGCCTTCCGCCTTCGGCTCCGCTTCCGCCTTCGGCTCCGCTTCCGCCTTCGGCTCCGCTTCCGCCTTCGGTTCCGCCTCCGCCTTCGGTTCCGCCTCCGCCTTCGGAGCCTCCGCCGCAGGTGCAGCCTTTCCGCCGCCGATCTGCGCCTCGAGCGCCGAGATGTCCTCCCCTGCGTTCCCGAGGATCGCGACCGGCTGCCCGAGCACCACGTTCGTCCCGGCAGGGGCGAGGATCTTCAGGATCGTCCCTTTGTCGAACGACCGGAACTCCATCGTCGCCTTGTCGGTCTCCACCTCGGCGAGGAGGTCGTCGATGCCGACGGTGTCCCCTTCCTTCTTGTGCCAGGTCGCGAGCCGTCCCTCCTCCATCGTGGGGGAGAGCTTCGGCATCTCGAGGATCTTCGCCATGATGTGGACCCCTCAGTCGAGGTAGAGGACCTTCTTGCACGCGGCGGCGATCGTCTCCGGCTGCGGCAAACAATACTGCTCGAGCTTCGCGTTGTAGGGCATCGGCACGTCGGCGCCGCTCACGCGGAGCACCGGCGCGTCGAGCTCGTCGAACGCATAACGCTGAATGCGATCGACCACCTCGGCGCCGACGCCGCCGTACGGCCACCCCTCGTGCGCGACGACCGCGCGATGGGTCTTGCCCACGC